>NZ_CAXQGS010000039.1:0-3117 GCF_964223445.1 Cytobacillus sp. | reverse complement strand
ATACTATCTATTATTATGGAAAGTCAGCTATCGGAAATTTAATGACCAAGCGGTTTGCGAGCGCGTCCTGACAGAAGTTTTCCAGCAATTATGGAAATATCCGCAACAGTTTAGCGGCAGCAAACGGTTGATGTTTTATTTGATTGAATGCTTGAACGACAAAATAGCCAGTATGCAAGGAGACCTGCAAGGCTAATGGCAGAATGAAAAAAGTTTGGCTAAATGGCCATTAAAACGGAGATGTAGCTGAAAGTGAAGGGCATTTAGTAAGCCTGAACGTTTTTGCATGAATAACATATTGGCCGCGGTCCGAAAACGCTGTTTCCCCTCGTCTTGAGCAAAGGGAAAGGGTGTTTTTTTTATGGCTGCTGAGGGGCAGAGCGAGGAAACTACTTATTTGTTAATATTGACAATACAACTCAACAGATGTAGATTTTAGTCAATTGAACATAACCATGGAGAAGCTATCCGAAGGGCCGCAATCGGCACTGGCAGGCGGCGTCGTTTTGGCCAGGTTGTGATGGAAATGAGGAACTAACGTGAAGAAACAATTTATCGTAATCGGCCTTGGCAGGTTTGGCAGCAGTATCTGCAAAGAGCTGTTCAAGCTGGGCCACGATGTCTTGGCCATCGATTCTTCCCCGGAACGAGTGGACATGATGCGCAACTTCTCCTCGCATGCAGCCGTAGCGAATGCGACAGATGAAGCAAGCATGAGGGACCTTGGCGTCCGGAATTTTGAACATGCGGTCGTAGCGATCGGCGAGAATTTGCAGACGAGCGTCTTATGCACCTTGATGCTCAAGGAAATCGGCATTCCGCTCGTCTGGGTCAAAGCGAAAGACCTGCAGCACCAAATGATTCTCGAAAAAGTCGGCGCGGACCGCGTCATCCAGCCGGAAAAAGAAATGGGCATCCGCATCGCCCATCATATGGATTCGGAAAAAGTCGTGGACTATATCGATCTATCGGAAGATTACAGCATTGTGGAATTGGTAGCCTCTGAAAAACTGATGGACCAAAGTTTGCTGGAGTTGAATATCCGGGCAAAATACCAATGCACGATCTTGGCCATCAAACGGGGAGACGAAGTGAACGTCGCACCGATGCCGGATGACCAGGTGAAGCTGGATGATGTGCTCGTCGCCATGGGGCATCGCAATGATTTGAAGCGTTTTGAGGCAAAAGGGATTTAGTGAACATATGCATCTCTTTTTTGCATGGGGCATGACTGTGCTTTAATAGATCAATAGAAAGAAAATCGGCCACTCTAATTGTTTATAGAGTGGCCGATTTTTTTATTTGCGCCGGACCGGGTGGGCTGAGTTTGGTACGGCATTATCGCCGCCGCCCAGATTCCGCAATATTGCGGATGGTGCTCATGTTTAGCATCCAAATAATACTTGAAATTACATAGTAAATGGCAATGACTGCAAGGTTATCCATCACGTTTGTGGCGATTGGTTTGGTACTAATAAAATGTCCCCAAAGCAAGCCTACTGTCAATAAAATTCCCGGTGTCATTATGTGAACTGTCAGGTACATCAATCGATCGAGCTTCATTAGCTTCACCTTCCTTGCAAAAACTACGGTAGGCGGAGTTTTTCATTTCTCCTGAATGACTGTAAATGGGCCAGTGTTCCAAGTGCTTAGCCTAAGAAATAAACGCCTGTTAAAGAACTATATCAAAATTTTCGAAAGATAGTAACCAAATTTGGATATAAATGGAGAGTTATTCGTGGGATATGGTATTATAGCTGAACGATGATTAAAGGGGGATACCCATGCAATCCAATAACGAGCTTATTATTCGTGGTACTTTAAAGTTGAATGAATTTCAGAAACACCAATTTTACCACTTGAGAAAATTTTACCTTCTCTACTTTTGGTTTATCGTGTTTTTGTCATCGTTTGCGCTGACTTTCTTTGATCCAAGTGAATGGTTGATAAACTTATTTATTTCGCTAGGATCGTCTGCTTTAGCGATAGGATTGCTTATTATCCTGTTTCGTCTTCGCTCAAAACGGGAGTATGTAAGCGATAATCTCCTTCAAAAAGAATTCCAATTCCAGCTAACGGAGGATGGGATTTTACAAACTACGGAACATACGAGTGCCCTTTTCGAATGGGAGACTATTCACTCTGCACATAAAAATAAAAAAATGTACCGCTTATACGTTTCTAAAAACAAGGCAATGGTGATCCCCGAACGCTTTTTTGCTTCAAAAGAAGATAGGGAGAGATTTGAAAAATTGATTTCTTCCCATATTCCTATTTCGTCAAATAAGTTTTCCGGCACATCTGTAACCCGCAGGCTTGTATTGATGTTTTTAGGAACGGGAGTTGTTGTGAGCGGGCTGGTTTTTGCAGAATCACTCCTGCTTTCAGAGCTGATGGCGCCTCCTGAAGCAAATACAAGTTCGAGCTGGCCGATAACTACGACATTTTTGCATGAGGAAATTCAAAAAACCGGAAAAACAGTGGATGCAGAGAGGGCACAAGATACAAAGGTGTCCAATCAAAACAGCAAGGAACTCGGAAGCTTTATCTTTGCTTCCAGAGAATCTCCAGACAAAGCCCATATGATTGAATTAAGGGAAGTGGTCTTAGGGAGTGAACAGCGTGAGCCCGATTTAGATGATGAACGGAATGATGTAGTGGTCCGAATATATTACGGGGAGAATGGTGGGGTTTTGGAAGATTTCGTCCAATACGATCCTAAGGGGATGTTTATTTCAGAGGATTTTGAAGTGAACTGGATAAGCAGCAATCAAGCAACTGTAAATATCTTCGAAGAAAATATGGATGGTGAAAAAGTATTAGAGGAGAGTTTCGAAATTAAGATAGAAGATTAACTAAGTGTCATTTAGTTAGTACCGATAAAGGAAGCTGGCAAAAAAGATTAGACTAAACGAGAAATCAGCAAACACTTTTAGGTACGGGTTATTTCCCGGGAAATGTCTGAACTGGATGAATATAGCCTTCAATATCTGTTAAATGGGGAAATGAGTGTAAGGTTTATACAAAAGGAGGCATTAGGGTGGCAAAATCAAAAAGAATTGCATTGATCACAGGCGTCAGCGACGATGCAGGAATCGGAGCGGCAGTCTGCCGGAA
>NZ_CAXQGS010000038.1:0-145253 GCF_964223445.1 Cytobacillus sp. | reverse complement strand
CCATTTTGTTGATGTAAGTGTGTTGTGATCGGAGGGAGTTAAAGAGAATGTCTAAAAACTTCGTTCGTAAAAACGAATCGATTGAAGATTCTCTTCGTCGCTTCAAACTTTCAGTATCAAAAACTGGTACTTTGCAGGAAGCAAGAAAGCGCGAATTCTACGAAAAACCTAGTATTAAACGTAAGAAAAAGTCTGAGGCTGCTAGAAAGCGTAAGTGGTAAGAGAGGGTGTATGTAATGAGTCTTCTCGAGCGTTTAAATGAAGATATGAAACAAGCGATGAGGAATAAAGAAAAAGAAAAGCTAACTGTCATTCGTATGATTAAAGCTTCGCTTCAAAACGAAGCAATCAAGCTTGGTGAAGAGCTTAACGAAGAACAGGAGCTGACTGTCCTTTCTCGCGAAGTTAAACAACGCAAGGATTCCCTCCATGAATTTGAAAAAGCAGGTCGTGAAGATCTTGTTGAAAAAATTCGTACTGAACTTCAGTATGTCGAATTATATATGCCAAAACAGCTCTCAGAAGATGAAGTTTCAAAAATTGTTGCAGAAACGGTTGCTGAAACGGGTGCTTCTTCAAAAGCTGATATGGGAAAAGTGATGGCTGCTATTATGCCTAAGGTAAAAGGCAAAGCAGATGGTTCACTTGTAAATAAACTTGTACAACAACACCTTTCATAAAACTATGCAATAAAAGACCGATAGCCATTGGCTGACGGTCTTTTTTATTTGGTGTTCACTTATCTTATTCGTATCCTTTAGTCTATGAAAGCCTAAACACTGCTGGAATGATTTACGTTCATTTCTTGGTTATACTTATAATGCAGCCGCTTTGTAAATACTAATTATATTGAAAAATAAAAATGAAACTTTTTAATGATTGAATCGTAAATACATATAGAATCAATTTTGCGGTTAAAGGGGGGAATGTTTTGATTGCCAGAAGAGCAATAACCGCCTTTTCATTGTTCTTTGCTCTGCTGCTTTTGGGAAGCCCTTTTCAAGGAAAAGCCAATAATGAAAAAGTGCTGATTGTTCCTATTGAAGAAACTGTGGAAAAAGGGCTTTATGCATTTTTAAATAGAGCGGTCCACACAGCTGAAGAAGAAAATGCCTCAGCCATAATATTTGAAATAAATACACCCGGAGGGGCAGTGGATGCAGCCGGGCAAATCGGAAGGCTGTTAACCTCGACAAATGTAAAAACAATATCTTTTGTTAATAAGCAGGCCTTATCCGCAGGTGCCTATATAGCATTGAATACGGATGAAATATACATGGTCCCGGGTTCAACAATGGGTTCAGCAGCGATTATTGACCAGCAGGGTAATACGGCTGGCAAGAAAGCGGAATCATACTGGTTTGCAGCTATGCAGAGTGCTGCCTCACAAACGGATAGAGATCCTGTTTATGCACTTGCTATGGCAGATGAATCGGTGGATCTGCCAGATTTAGGAGCGCCGAAGGGAAAGCTTCTTACCCTAACAGCTGAACAGGCTAAAGAGGTGGGTTATTCGGAGGGCACAGTAGATTCAAGAGCGGATTTACTGAAAGTGCTCGGGTTTGAGGGAGCTGCTATACAGACAATTGATGAAAGCTTTGCAGAAAAGGTGGCCCGTTTTATTACCCATCCTGTCGTTATACCAATTCTATTATCTATCGGAAGCCTCGGGCTTGTTCTGGAGCTGTATTCACCGGGCTTCGGCATTCCTGGGTTCATGGGGTTATCGGCTCTGCTCCTTTTCTTTTATGGCCATATGGTGGCCGGCCTGGCAGGATATGAAACTTTAATTTTGTTTGTAATAGGTATAGGTTTAATAATAGCTGAGTTTTTCCTTCCTGGAGGAGTTGCAGGAATAGCTGGAATAGCAGCAGTACTGGGCAGCCTGTTCCTGGCTGCTGACAATGCAGCCCATATGGGAATGTCTATTTTAATTGCTATGGGAGTTTCAATATTGGCATCTATATTAATGATAAAGGTGTTTGGTAAAAAAATGAAATTCTTCAAAAAAATAATATTAACCGATAGCACAAATACAGAAAAAGGCTATATTTCAAATAAGAGCAGACTTGAACTGATTGGCCTTGAGGGTTATGCACTTACAGCCCTAAGGCCATCTGGTACAGTTGTCATCGCGGATGAGCGGATTGACGTTGTCAGTGAGGGAGGCTTTATCCTTAAAGGGGCAAAAGTAAAAGTTGTTAAAGCAGAAGGCTCACGTATTGTTGTAAGGGAAGTATCTAATCTTGATTTAGATAAATAAAATCATCAGGAGGTAGGAATATGTTAGAAGCAGGGACAGTATTTGTTCTGGTTGCCGTTGTACTGGGTGTCATTTTACTTGGGATATTATTCACCTTTGTACCTGTAATGCTGTGGATTTCAGCATTGGCTGCCGGTGTCAGAGTCAGTATCTTTACATTAATAGGAATGAGGCTTCGCCGGGTTATACCAAGCCGTGTTATTAACCCGTTAATCAAAGCACATAAGGCAGGGCTTGATGTATCAACAAACCAGCTGGAAAGCCATTACTTGGCAGGAGGAAATGTTGATAGAGTTGTCAATGCATTAATTGCAGCACACCGTGCAAATATTGATTTAAGCTTTGAACGCAGCGCTGCCATCGACCTGGCAGGGCGCGACGTGTTGGAAGCTGTTCAGATGAGCGTTAACCCAAAAGTAATTGAAACTCCTTTCATTGCAGGTGTGGCGATGGATGGTATTGAAGTGAAGGCGAAAGCGCGAATTACCGTCCGGGCAAATATTGACCGTCTAGTCGGGGGAGCCGGAGAGGAAACAATTGTGGCGCGTGTTGGTGAGGGGATTGTCTCTACAATTGGTTCACAGACTGACCATAAGAAAGTACTCGAAAATCCTGATATGATCTCTCAGACGGTTCTCTCGAAAGGCCTGGATGCGGGGACTGCCTTTGAAATCCTTTCCATTGATATCGCGGACGTGGATATCGGTAAAAATATCGGTGCGGAACTTCAGACTGAACAAGCAGAGGCGGATAAGAAGATTGCCCAGGCTAAAGCGGAAGAAAGACGTGCAATGGCGGTAGCTCAAGAACAGGAAATGAAGGCTCGCGTTGAAGAAATGCGAGCGAAGGTTGTGGAAGCAGAGGCTCAGGTGCCGCTTGCCATGTCAGAAGCGCTCCGTTCCGGAAATATTGGTGTAATGGATTATATGAATATCCAAAACATCTCAGCTGATACCGAAATGAGGGACTCAATCGGCAATATGAGTGATGACGGCAAAAATGGCCGCAAAAATGACTAAATGATCCCCTATTGGGAGAAGGGAGGAAACTCTCTTGGAATTCTTATTGGAGAATCCTTTTATTCTCATTGCCCTAATCGCTTTTATTTCCTCCTTTTTCAAAAAAAAGAAGGAGGAAAAGCCTGTTAAACAGACTCCCCGTTCAGTACAGCAGGAGCAGCGGACACAGGCAGAAGGAACTTCTGCAGATTCTGCTTTGGCCGAAGCGCTAAAAGAAGAAAAAAGGCAGCAGGCAGAGAAAGCCAGAAGAATAGAAGAAGAATACAGGCAGCGTAAACAGAAGGCTGAAGAAAGCATGAAAGCTCTTCAGAATCAGCGGAGAGCTGCCGAAAGAAAAACAAATGCATTAGCGCGATCAGCTTCCAATAAAAACGCAGAGTACCCAAAGGAAGCCTCAGGAGCAGGGAGTTTGGAGCCTCGGAAACAGTCGCTTGTTGACGGAATTATCTGGTCTGAAATCCTTGGACCTCCAAGATCAAAAAATCCTCACCGATCCCTGAACAGGAAGCAATAAGAAAAGCGGAAGCGCCTTGCCCATCCCCGACAATGAACTCGGGGGGCAGGCAGCTTGCGCTAGACAGTTATCTAATTTCAGAATTGATACATTCTATTCTTATCAAAAATAAGTGCTAGAACCTCCTTTCATTTCATAAATATGAGATGAAAGGGGGTTCTTTTTTTATGGCAAAAAAGTGGGGACAATTCGTCCGCGGCTGGATGACTAAAAATATGGAGCTTCCTCAAGATGTCATGATGGATTTGCCCCGCATCACTATGATTGGGCAAATCCATATCTATATAGAGAACCACAGGGGATTATTGGCTTTTTCAGATAAGGAATTAAGACTGCTTTTGAAGCAGGGGCAGCTTTTAATTAGAGGGAAAGCTTTCGTTATAAAAACGATACTGCCAGAAGAAATATTGCTGGAGGGGAAAATTGACTCAGTTACTTATATTACAGACACTGATTAAGAATTCAGGGGGAAGGAAATGAAGAACCAGTGGATCGAATTTTACAGGGGCCTTGTAACAGTTAAAGCAAGCGGGAAGGGAATAGAAAGATTCATTAATGCGCTTACCCGCAGCGGAATCAATATCTGGAATGTGAAAAACCATGGAACACAATCAGTCACCTTCAAAATGAAATTGGAAGATGCCAAAAAAATAAGGAGCCACGCCAGGAACAGCGATTGCAGAATCGAGTTCCTGCAGCGGGCAGGAGCTCCATTCCTTGTGAAAAGGCTGCTGAAAAACAGTGGATTTGCTGCTGGTGCCCTCGCGTTTTTTGCAGTCATTCTCCTATTATCCAATATGGTTTGGGGAATAGAGATTAAGGGTGCAAATCCTGCTACTGAATATCAGATCATCAAAGAATTGGACAAGATGGGGGTTAAGAAAGGAAAGCTGCAGTTCTTTGTAGATAATGTGGAATCTATCCAGCGTAATCTTTCAAACAATATTGAAGCCATTACTTGGGTCGGTGTGGAGTTAAAAGGGACAACCTACCATTTGCAGGTCGTAGAGAAAAATGAGCCTAATAAGCCTGAGTATTTAAGTCCGCGTCATTTGGTAGCGAAGAAGAAAGCAGTCATTGTAGATATGTTTGTCGAAGAAGGGCGTCCAGTCGTTGATATACACGATCATGTTCAGCCAGGACAGCTTTTGGTCTCAGGGATAATCGGGAAAGAGGGCCAAACAGAGACTGTTCCTTCGAAAGGGGAGATTTTTGGGGAGACATGGTATAAATCTGAAGTTATTCTTCCGCTTAAGAGCACTTTCAAAGTCTTCAGCGGCAATGAAAAAGTCAAGCATGCACTTACGGTCGGAAACCTTGAAATTCCAATATGGGGATTTGGGAGCCCGGAGTTTGAAGAGTATGAGTTAGAGGAAAATGAAAAAAGAGTAAAATTCCTGAAGTGGGAGCTACCTATTTCATATGTGAATAAAACGTTCCGTGAAAGGGAGCAAGTCACAAGAATATATTCCAATAAAGAGGCATTTGAAGCAGCGAAAGATTTGGCAAGAAAAAAAATAAAAAGCAGCTTAGATGAAAATGCTAAAGTTATGGGAGAAAAAGTTTTGCACCAATCAATTGACAATGGTAAAGTAACAATAGCAATACATTTCCAAATTATTGAGAATATTGCAGAAGGACAACCAATTATTCAAGGAGATTCGGAATGACAGAAGACTTGAAAACAATGAATCTGCAGCTGGAAGACCCAAACGAAGCAATTGCCCTATTGGGAAATTCGGATGCAAACCTAAAAATTATTGAGCAAGAACTGAATGTTTCCATTGTAACCAGAGGAGAATCTGTATTTGTGTCTGGAGAAATGGACAAGGTAGAACTGGTTGGAAAGGTTCTGGATAAACTGCTTTATGTAATCCGGAAAGGGATAAATATAAGTCAGAGAGACGTTATGTATGCTCTTCAAATGGCTCATAAGGGTACACTTGAGTACTTCAGTGATTTATATGAAGAAGAAATTACAAAAAATGCAAAAGGCAAGTCCATTCGTGTTAAGACATTAGGCCAGCGTCAATATATTCAAGCAATCCGCAGAAATGACCTGGTTTTTGGCATAGGTCCGGCAGGAACAGGCAAGACCTATTTGGCTGTTGTCATGGCCGTAAATGCTTTGAAAAATGGGAATGTGAAAAGGATTATCCTAACCCGTCCTGCAGTCGAAGCGGGCGAGAGCCTTGGGTTTCTGCCGGGGGATCTAAAGGAAAAAGTCGATCCTTATTTAAGGCCATTGTATGATGCTTTGCATGATATTTTAGGTGCAGAGCATACACAAAGAATGATTGAAAGAGGCACGATTGAAATTGCACCGCTGGCGTACATGCGCGGAAGAACTTTAGATGATGCCTTTGTGATCCTGGATGAAGCGCAAAATACCACTCAAGCCCAGATGAAAATGTTTCTAACCCGGCTGGGCTTCGGCTCAAAAATGATTATTACTGGAGACAAAACGCAAGTTGACCTTCCAAAGGGAGTAAAATCCGGCCTGATAATGGCTGAAGATATTCTCAAGGGTGTAAGCGGGCTATCATTCGTTCATTTGGAACAGAGTGATGTTGTGCGGCATCCGCTTGTGGCCAGGATTATCCAGGCATACGAAAAAGAAAATCACCAGTGAACCGTTAAGCCGCCGACTTTGGCGGTTTTTTCATTGAGTAAAATAATTCAGCGGAATAAATGAATAACAGGAATCACCATGGAATTATTTGCTATTAATGAAATGTTTAGGTAACCTGTTAATAGATAGGCCTTTTTCTTGGTGAAAACCTTTAGAAAAACTGATATGATTTTACATAATTAATACTGAAATGCATATTTAAGTTTGTTGGAATTTTTTTACCCAGGACAGGAGGGGTAAATGTGCCAAACCTTCAGCAGAGTATGACTACAATCAGAAATTTGCTTAATATGACCTTTTTTCGTGTTCTCTTATTTATTCTCTTGGGTATTGTTATGTATTTTTCCATGTATAGCAATGTAAAGCCTGAAAAGCTGGATTTAGGCCTGTTCTCTGTTGCTGAACAGACTATAAGGTCACCGATAACAGTTGAGGATAAAGCAAGCACAGAAAGAAAGAGAAAAGAAGCAGAAAATAACGTTAAGGATATTTACGTTGTTAAAAAAGAGATTGCACAAAACAGAGTTGACCTGGTTACCTCCATTTTCGGTTCCGTATCGGAAGTGAACGATGAAGTAAAAGAAGAGATGGAAAAGAAAGAGAAAGCTGCTTCAAATGAGGCTGATAAAGAGGCAGGGGCACCAGACCCTGCAGACCCTGGTCCTGAAGATAAATTGGCCATGGTTAAAGAAAAGCTCACTGATGACGTAACAAGAGAGGTATCAGATGGTGTTTTCCTTTCTTTGCTGCAGGCAAAGGAGGGAGAGCTGAGCATTGCAAAAGACCTTACGGTAACGGCCATCAATAAAATTATGAATAATGAAATTCCGGCTGAACAAGTGGAGAACGCGAAAAAGCGTGTTGAAGAAGAACTAAAGTTTACCAGTTTAAATTCAGATTTGAAAAAAGCTGCAATAGAACTGGGACGTTATGCTATATATCAAAATCAATTTTATGATCCTGCTGCCACGGAAGAATTACGGCAGCAGACTGTTGAGAGTGTCGAGCCGGTTAAAATCCTGCAGGGACAGATTATTGTAGAAGAAAATCAGCTGATCAGCAGGGACATATACAGGCAGCTGGAACTTGTAGGACTCCTTGACAGTGTTAATTCGATTCAGCCTTTTATCGGATTATCGCTCATAATCGTCATTGTCTTATCGGCCCTTTATTATTATTTTCATGAAATGAACGTGCAGCGGGAATTAAAACAAAGTTATTTATTGCTGTTTAGCCTTATTTTTATCTTATCCATATTGCTGATGAAGGTCATCAGCCTATTCCAATATGCTGATTATTCAGAGATAGGATACATTTACCCTGCAGCTATGGGAGCTATGCTGATCAAAATACTAATTGATGAAAAGCTTGCCATGTACTATACGATCATTATGGCTATCACAGGAAGCGTAATTTTTAATGAAGGTGTCACTGGCACATTTCAGCTGACATCAGCCATTTATATCCTCTGCAGCGGCTTGGCTGCCATATTGTTTCTGAGCAAGCAGAATCGCCGTTCCAAAATATTGCAGGCTGGTTTATTTGTATCTGCAGTAAACATACTTGTTATCTTTTCAATGCTTTTCTTAAGAAACGGTCACTATGATACGATTGAATATGGATTTTACTTTGTTATCGCTCTGATTTCAGGCATTTCGTCTGCAGTGCTGGCAATTGGCCTGCTGCCGTATTTCGAGGCAGGCTTTGGAATATTGTCTACTATGAGGCTGATCGAGCTATCTAATCCTAATCATCCCCTGCTGAGAAAGATCCTGACTGAGTCTCCAGGAACTTACCATCATAGTGTAATGGTTGCCAATCTTTCTGAGTCAGCGTGTGAAGCTATTGGTGCAAATGGCCTTCTCGCAAGGGTGGGCTGCTATTATCACGACATCGGAAAAACAAAGCGGCCTCAATTTTTTATCGAAAATCAGGTTAATATTGAAAATCCGCATGATCGGCTCCCTCCGCAGACAAGCAAGAATATTATTATCGCCCATGCTGCAGATGGTGCTGAAATGCTGAGGAAGCATAAGATGCCGAAGGAGATAGTAGATATCGCCGAGCAGCATCATGGAACAACATTGCTTAAATATTTTTACTACAAAGCAAAACAGAATGGGCTGGAAGTAAAGGAAGAGGACTACCGCTATCCGGGACCAAAACCGCAATCAAAAGAGTCGGCAGTAATCGGCATTGCTGATAGTGTAGAAGCCGCAGTCCGTTCCATGGCGCACCCTACAACAGAACAAATTGAGGAACTGGTCAAAAAGATTATCGCAGACAGGCTTCAGGATGGACAGCTGAATGAATGTGATTTAACCTTAAAAGAGCTGGAAACCGTTTCACACTCGTTCTGCGAAACGTTAAACGGAATTTTCCATTCACGTATAGAGTATCCTGAAATGACAAAACAGAAGGTGAAACAGGCATGAATTTAAATATTGACTTTTTGGATGAGACAAATGAGCTTCAGGAAAATGAAATAGCCAAAATTGAAGAGCTTATTAATTTTGCTGCCTCTAAAGAATCTGTGGAGCCGGGAAGCGAAGTATCCATTACATTTGTGACCAATGAGCGCATCCGCGAAATTAACAGGGAGTATCGGGATAAAGATCGGCCGACAGATGTTATTTCTTTCGCAATGGAAGAATTGGGTGAAGGTGAAATCGAACTGAGAGGGGCCGATATGCCCAGAGTCCTGGGGGATATAATTATCTCCGTTGCGAAGGCGAAGGAGCAGGCGGAGGAGTATGGACACTCTTTTATTAGGGAGCTTGGTTTTTTGGCGGTCCATGGCTTCCTTCATCTTCTTGGCTATGATCATGAAAATCCAGAAGATGAGAAAAAAATGTTTTCCCGCCAAAAGGATATATTAGATGAATTCGGGCTCACGAGATAGAAAGGTCCGGAAACATAGTGTCCTCAGATCCTTTTCGTTTGCTTTTTCCGGCATTAGAACAGCAATATTGGATGAAAGGAATCTGCAGATACACTTGGCGGTGTCGATAGCTGTTATTATTTTTGGAGTATTCTTTGGCATTTCCAGCTTTGAATGGATGATCATTCTCCTGGCCATCGGGGGCATGCTCTCACTCGAACTGCTGAACACAGCCATTGAAAGGGTTGTGGATCTGGCAACAGAAGATTATCATCCCCTTGCAAAGCAAGCGAAGGACATTGCTGCTGGAGCAGTATTGGTGTATGCAATTGTAAGTGTAATTATAGGCGGGGTTATATTTCTTCCTAAAATTCTCATGTTTTGCAGTAATCTGAAGCTGTCCTGATGGGCAGCTTTGCTTTTTGGCTTTTTCCATATAAACAGCAAAGCCTGACAGGATTCTGCAGAAATAAATAAGCATGTGTTTGAAAACGCCAACTGAATCCGCTAAAATGACAGAACAGCAGTTAATATTGCAGGCTGGGGAGATGTTGTGGAATCTCATTGAGAATGGTGGCTTGGTTCAAAATTTAATCAGCCTATATATTTTTAGAAAATTCAATTTTTTTATTACGTTTTTTCTACAAACGATGAAAATCAAAGTAAAATGTTGTAAAATAAAAGAGAAGCGGCTGCTTCTTACAGAAGAAGCTATTGAGCGTCTCTGCTCAATCTAACTAAGCCCATTACAGTTCCAAATATTGGTTATTAATGGCGTGGGGAGCAACTCGCTTTACAGGAAAGGAAGAAATATTTGTGAACAGCGATCAACTAATAAAAGAAGCAAAGATTGCAAGAGATAGAGCATATGTGCCATATTCAAAATTCAAAGTAGGAGCAGCACTACTAAGCAGTGACGGGCAGGTCTTTCATGGCTGCAACATCGAAAATGCTGCGTACAGCATGTGTAATTGTGCTGAGAGGACTGCGCTTTTTAAAGCGTATTCTGATGGCGTAAAAAGTTTTTCAGCCATAGCTGTAGTTGCTGACACAGACCGTCCTGTTCCCCCATGCGGTGCATGCAGACAGGTAATAGCCGAATTATGTCCGCCTGAAATGAAAGTGGTTTTAACCAATTTAAAAGGGGATATTAAGGAATTAACAGTTGAAGAATTACTGCCAGGAGCATTTTCACCGGAGGATTTACATGAATAACACTACGACACCAAAAGGACACAAATCAGGGTTTATTTCCATAATCGGCAGACCGAACGTAGGAAAGTCAACGTTCTTAAATCGCGTAATTGGGCAGAAGATTGCGATTATGAGTGATAAACCGCAAACAACGCGGAATAAAGTTCAGGGTGTCCTGACAACCAATGACGCACAATATATTTTTATCGATACGCCAGGAATCCATAAGCCAAAGCATAAACTGGGAGACTTTATGATGAAAGTTGCCCAAAATACACTTAAAGAAGTGGATGTCATCCTGTTTATGGTAAATGCACAGGAAGGCTTTGGACGCGGTGAAGAATTCATACTTGAGAAATTTCAGTCAGTCCGTACACCGATTTTCCTTGTAATCAATAAGATTGACCAGGTACACCCAGATGAACTACTTAAAATTATTGAGTCTTACAAGGAAAAGTACGGGTTCAGCGAAATTATCCCTATTTCTGCTTTAGAAGGCAATAATGTTGAGACGCTGTTAGGACAGATTAAAGAATATATTCCGGAAGGGCCGCAGTTTTATCCGGCTGATCAAGTAACGGACCACCCGGAGAGATTTATCGTTTCCGAACTGATCAGGGAAAAAGCGCTGCATTTAACAAGAGAAGAAATACCGCACTCGCTTGCTGTAACCATTGATAAAATGGAGCGCCGCGAAGATAAGGATGTCGTTCATGTAATGGCTACTATCATTGTGGAACGTGATTCCCAAAAGGGCATTGTGATTGGAAAGCAAGGCAAAATGCTCAAGGAAATCGGAAAAAGAGCAAGGGTTGATATTGAGAATCTTCTTGGGTCAAAGGTCTTTCTGGAGCTTTGGGTCAAAGTCCAAAAAGACTGGCGGAATAAAATGTCCCAGCTCCGTGACTTTGGCTTCCGTGATGATGAGTACTAAACCCGGCCCTAATTAAAGTATTATTCATTTCTGGTTTATATGCATACAGGTGATTGACAATATTTTCGTCTCATGATTTTACAAAGACAGGCTATGATATAGATAAATGTATTGGGATAAAAGAAATTGCTAGTTGAATAACTGAAAGGTGGGGTTTTCGATGATGGATTTTACCTGGAGAGTGTTTTCCCAGACAGGAAATATTGACACATATCTTCTCTTCAAGGAGCTAGAAAAGGAAACTCAGGATATACCCGGCAGCAATGATGAAGAGCTAGCAGAAGCTGATTTTCCCATCTCATAGGTTTGTCGAAAGACAGGGATGGTGTCACAGTTGCTTGATAAATGTGAAGGCATCGTCATCAGGACAACTAACTATAGTGAAACAAATAAGATTGTTACTTTATATACCCGTGAATGGGGAAAAGTTGGTGTGATGGCACGAGGTGCGAAAAAGCCAAACAGCAGATTTGCTGCTGTCACCCAGCTTTTTACATACGGGAATTTTTTAGTTCAGCGTGGAAGCGGTTTGGGTACCCTGCAGCAGGGGGACATGATTTCATCCATGCGGTCCATTAAAGAAGATATTTTTCTGACAGCTTATGCAAGCTATATTGTCGATTTGACTGATAAAAGCATCGAGGATAGGAAGCCTAACCCATTCTTATTCGAATTGCTGCATCAAACGCTAAATTTAATAAACGAAGGATATGACCCTGAAATTCTCACAAACATTTATGAAATGAAAATGCTGAATGCTCTGGGTTTATATCCGGTACTTGATCAATGTTCTGTCTGCGGAAGCACTGACGGACATTTTGCATTTTCTATCCGGGAAAACGGCCTGATTTGTCACCGCTGCCTTGATAAGGATCCTTATCATTTTAAAGTGTCGCAGGCGACAATTAAGCTGCTTCGCCTGTTTTACTTTTTTGACTTGTCCCGCCTCGGCAATATCTCTGTCAAACCTGAAACCAAAGCTGAATTGAAAAAGATTATTTCTGCCTATTATGAAGAGTATTCAGGCTTAAACTTGAAGACAAAAAAATTTTTGAATCAAATGGCAAAGTTCAATGATTTAATGAAATGAGTTTCTTTATAAGCATAGCGTTTCGGCTTTTGTTATTATTGACAATTTAAATCCATTCCGCTATGATTCAAATTAATAAAATATAATTGCTGTGAAGGAAAAGAGTACTTAACATTTTCTAATTAAAGCGAACCCGGGATAGTGGGAGCCGGGCATAGATGGTTAAGGAAGGGCGTTCCAGAGCAATATTGTCTATTGACAACAAAAGAGGCTGCAGTCAAAAGCGCAGCAAATAGGGTGGAACCGCGGGTAAACTCTCGTCCCTATGCCATTGGGCATAGAGACGGGAGTTTTTTATGTTCACAGAAAGGCGGAAGCGCAATAGGTAGGCAGCTGCTAAGTCCATAAAGCTTTACTTTAAAACAAATAAGAAAGAGGTGTCCTATGAATATTCAAAACATGATATTAACACTTCAAAAACATTGGTCTGAACAGGGTTGTATCTTGATGCAGGCTTATGACACTGAAAAAGGGGCAGGTACAATGAGCCCGTATACATTTTTAAGGGCGATTGGACCAGAGCCTTGGAATGTGGCTTATGTAGAGCCTTCACGCCGTCCGGCCGATGGGCGCTATGGAGAGAATCCAAACCGGCTTTATCAGCATCATCAATTTCAGGTGATCATGAAGCCATCGCCGGATAATATTCAGGAGCTTTATCTTGATTCATTGAAAGCGTTGGGCATTGATCCGCTTGAACATGATATCCGGTTTGTAGAAGATAACTGGGAAAATCCTTCTCTGGGCTGTGCAGGCTTAGGATGGGAAGTTTGGCTTGATGGCATGGAAATAACGCAGTTCACATATTTCCAGCAGGTAGGCGGATTGGAATGTAAGCCTGTATCTGTTGAGATTACATACGGAATTGAAAGGCTCGCATCTTACATTCAGGACAAGGAAAATGTGTTTGACCTTGAATGGACTGACGGGTTTACGGTTAGAGATATTTTCCTGCAGCCTGAGTTCGAGCATTCGAAATACACATTTGAAACGTCTGATCAGGAAATGCTCTTTAATTTGTTCAATATTTATGAAAAAGAAGCACATAGACAAATGGATGAAGGACTTGTGCACCCAGCATATGACTATGTATTAAAATGCTCCCATACTTTTAATCTGCTTGATGCAAGGGGAGCGATTTCTGTAACAGAAAGAACAGGCTATATCGCACGATGCCGAAATCTGGCCAGAAAAGTAGCCAAAACTTTTTATGAAGAGAGAGAAAAACTTGGCTTCCCAATTTTAAAGGATAAGGAGGAAGGATCTCATGAATAAGAAAGATCTTCTGCTGGAAATTGGACTCGAAGAAATGCCTGCCAGATTTGTCACTAATTCAATGAATCAGCTTTCAGATAAAGTGAAATCATGGCTTTTGGATAAGAAAATATCTTTTGACGAGATCAGCGCCTTCTCTTCTCCACGCCGTTTGGCTGTTCTTGTAACGGGAGTAGATACCGCCCAGGAGGACATAAATGAGGAAGCGAAAGGACCTGCAAAAAAAATCGCTTTAACCGAGGATGGAGAATGGTCTAAAGCTGCGGTTGGATTCAGCCGGGGCCAGGGGGCTTCTGTTGAAGATATATTCTTTAAAGAAATTAATGGGGTTGAATATGCCCATGTCAGCAAATTTATTAAAGGGAAAGAAACAGCAGCCCTGCTGCCGGAACTCCAGCAGATTGTTACCTCGTTATCATTCCCAAAGAATATGCGCTGGGCAAACCAGGAACTGCGTTTTATCAGGCCGATCAAATGGCTTATGGCATTATTCGGAAATGAAGTCATTCCTTTTGCAATCACGAATGTTCAGACTTCAAACCTTACTAGGGGCCACCGTTTTCTGGGTGAAGAGATTGAAATTAACAATCCTTCTGATTATGAAAAGTCCCTGCTGTCTCAATATGTGATAACTAACCCTCAGGAAAGAAAAAGTGCTATTCTATCACAATTGGAAAAAATTGAAGAAGAGAATGACTGGGTGATCCCTGTCGATGAAGATTTATTGGAAGAAGTAAACAATCTTGTTGAGTACCCGACAGCATTATATGGCCAGTTTGAAGAGGAATACCTGGAGCTTCCGGAAGAGGTTTTAATTACTTCCATGAAGGAACACCAGCGCTATTTTCCGGTAAAATCCAAAGAGGGTAAGCTGCTTCCTTACTTTGTTACTGTCCGAAATGGATCACATGAACATTTGGAGAAAGTGGCTAAAGGAAATGAGAAAGTATTACGGGCAAGACTTTCTGATGCAGCTTTCTTCTACAGGGAAGACCAAAAAACGGAAATTGCGGTATCGCTGGAAAAACTTAGAAACATTGTTTACCATGAAGAAATTGGAACTCTTGCTGAGAAGGTGGACCGTGTTCGCCAGCTGGCAGCTAAACTGAGTGAGAATCTTCATTTCAGTGATGAAGCAAAGGCCGTGACAGACCGGGCTGCTGAAATCAGCAAGTTCGACCTTGTTTCGCATATGGTTTATGAATTTCCTGAGCTGCAAGGTTTTATGGGGGAAAAATACGCCATGCAAAAAGGTGAAAAGGAAGCTGTGGCGCGTGCAATCAATGAACATTATATGCCGCGCAATGCAGAGGACCAGACGCCTGCAAGTGATGCTGGTGCAGTACTGTCTATTGCTGAAAAGCTGGACACAATTGTGTCTTCCTTTGCAATAGGGATTATCCCAAGCGGCTCACAGGATCCATATGCTTTAAGAAGGCAGGCAACGGGTGTGATCCAGACTTTATTGGCAAAAAACTGGGATTTGAAACTCGAAGAATTGATTGCATTATCTACTGAGTCTGTTCTTAATTCTCAGATTGGAAAGAAATCAAAAGGTGAATTAATGCAGGAACTGGTTTCTTTCTTTAAATTAAGAATCAAATATATGCTCCAGGAAAAGGCAGTGCGCTATGACTTAATTGAAGCTGTTTTAGGCAGTGAAATCGGTTCCGTGCCTTCACTTGTAAAAAGAGCTGAAGTATTGGAATCCCAAAAGGATGCTGAAGGTTTCAAGGAAAGCATTGAAGCTCTTAGCCGAGTTATCAACATTGCTTCTAAGGCTGAGAATAAAGGTGACATAGATAGCAGCTTATTTGAAAACGAATACGAAAAAGCTCTGTTCAACAAATATTTGTCAGTGAACGAGGAATTAGGAAAAGAGGTTACAGAAGAAGCTGCCTTTAACCTGCTAATAAGCATGAAACCTGAAATTGATCAATACTTCGAGCATACTATGGTTATGGATGAGAATCAGGAAATTCGCAGCAACAGGCTGCACCAGATGGCAAATCTGGCTGATGTGATAAAGGAATTTGCAAATATGAACGAAATTATAGTTAAGTAACGAGCTTAAATTTTGCGTTTTATGCTGGAATAGGATTAAATTTTAAGAGGGAAGACAGCTGCTATGGCTGTCAGGAAAGAGCCTGTTATATTGCTGACGGGCTCTTTCATATTTTGCACATATCAGGTGAAGTAAAGAAAACTATATATGAAACACATCTTTTCATTTATGACAAATAGTATATAATAATTATATAAAAGTATAACCTTATTTTAGTGGGAAATGAGTGCCATTAGCATACCTTTTTCAGATTAGGTGGTGAGGAAGATCGAATTAAATAAAAGGCAGGAAAAGATCATAGAAATCGTAAAGGAAAACGGGCCGATCACTGGTGAGAGTATAGCGGAACAGCTAAACTTAACCAGGGCGACACTAAGGCCGGATCTGGCTATCTTAACGATGGCAGGCTATTTGGATGCCCGTCCGCGTGTAGGCTATTTCTATACAGGGAAAACCGGGGCACAGCTGTTGACAGAAAACCTTCAGAAGCTTTATGTAAGAGATTATCAATCCATTCCTGTAGTTGTTAATGAAAATGTATCGGTTTATGATGCAATTGTGACTATGTTTCTGGAAGATGTCGGCACGCTATTTGTAGTGGACCAGAGTTCACTGCTTGTAGGGGTTTTGTCAAGGAAGGATTTGCTTCGGGCAAGTATTGGCAAGCAGGAGCTTAATTCCATCCCTGTTAATATCATTATGACAAGAATGCCTAATATTACAATGTGTGAAAAAGATGATTTGCTCATAGAAGTTGCTAAAAAGCTGATTGAAAAGCAAATCGATGCCCTTCCTGTTGTAAAAAAGACGGAGAAAGGGTTTGAAGTTAACGGCAGGATAACCAAAACAAACCTGACAAAAGCATTCTTGGCCCTGGCCGGAGAAAAGTAGCAAAGTAAGAAGGAGATGGTGTTGAAGAATGGAAAAATTGCCGATCATCTACGTCGTTTCGGACTCAGTGGGAGAAACGGCTGAACTTGTAACAAAAGCTGCCACGAGTCAGTTTAATGGCAGTGATATATTTATTAAACGCTTTCCATATGTTGAAGAAAAAGTACATATTGATGAAGTCATATCGCTGGCAAAGCTGGATAATGGGATGATAGCCTATACAATGGTTAAGCCGGATATGAGGAAATATATTAACCAGAGGTCTGCAGAAGAAGGGATATATGCTTTTGATATCGTCGGCCCTTTAATGGATCAAATCCAAAGAGCCTGCGGCATTACTCCGCTCTTTGAACCTGGACTGGTCAGAAAGCTTGATGAGGATTATTTTAAAAAGATTGAGGCTATCGAGTTCGCTGTGAAATATGATGATGGCCGAGACCCTCGTGGAATATTAAAAGCAGATATAGTGTTAATAGGCGTTTCAAGGACATCAAAAACACCTCTTTCTCAATATCTTGCACATAAGCGCCTTAAAGTGGCTAACGTTCCCCTTGTTCCTGAAGTTGATCCTCCTGAAGAGCTGTTTCTGGTCCCGCCGGATAAGTGCTTCGGTCTGAAAATCAGTCCTGAGAAATTAAACTTTATCCGAAGAGAACGTCTAATATCGCTAGGTTTAAGCGATAATGCCAGCTATGCAAATATAGAGAGAATCAAAGAAGAAATAGGTTACTTTGAGAAAATCGTTTCCAAAATTAAATGCCCGGTAATAGATGTTACGAATAAGGCAGTAGAGGAAACAGCCAATATGATCTTAAATCAATACCGTAAAAGCTTTCCGAAAAGCTAGCACATAAATTTTTTATGTGCCTTTTCTTTTTGTGGTGCGGCATGAAGGCTGATTAGCTTAATGTAAATATGATCAATTCTAAGATGGGATTTTAACAAAAAAACCAGGAAATTAAATTATATTCATTCCAGATAAAATAATGGCAAAATAGAGATTAATGTACTATAATAAAAAATTGTGATAAAAATGTACCCGAATAGGTTTAGAGTTCATTGCGAAGGAATAAACTATTTATTGTGGCATGTCAAGCTTTCGTCCAAGAAAAAATTCGACATATCTCACTATGCAAAAGTTATTCATGCAAAGAAGGATAATGCGGAGTGATGTAGAATTATTAGAACATTAGGCAAACCAAACATTATTGTGGATGCTGATTCCTGTCCCGTAAAAGAAGAAATTGTCGAAATAGCCAATTCCTTTACAATGGATGCAGTGTTTGTTGCTTCTTATGCCCATATGAAAAATGACCTAAATGGGGCTGTCTGGAAATTTGTTGACAGCAGTAAGGAAGCTGCTGATTTATTCATAATGAATTATGTGAAATCAGGAGACGTAGTGGTAACTCAAGATATTGGATTGGCCTCAACTCTTTTGCTGAATGGTGTTTATGTCCTTTCTCCCAGGGGAATTTTATTTGAAGAAAATGAAATTCGGACCGCGCTTGAAATGAGGCATCTTTCAGCGAAAGCGCGAAGAAGAGGTGTTTATGGGAAAGGCCCAAAACCATATAGCCGAGAGGATCGATCCAGATTTGTGCAGAAATTGACAAAGATTTTGTCGAATTTTGAAGGAATTCAGTAAGGTTTATCGAATACCTGAGTAAGTAATGGAGTTGTTCATATGGCAGAACGGATCGCCGAGGAGAAAGTAAATGAAATTCGGCAAGCTGTAGATATTGTTGATGTCATTGGCGACTATATTCAATTAAACAAGCAAGGACGCAACTACTTTGGGCTTTGTCCTTTTCATGGCGAAAATACTCCTTCCTTTTCTGTATCACCCGAAAAGCAAATCTATCATTGCTTTGGATGCGGAGCTGGAGGTAATGCATTTTCTTTCTTAATGGAATTAGAAGGATATTCCTTTCAGGAAGCTGCCTTAAAACTCGCTGAAAAAGGAAATATCAAGCTTGAAATTGATGCGGCATCTGCAGCATCAGCAAAATCAATGCCAGTAGATTTACAGCAGATGATGGAAGCGCATGAGCTTCTACGTAAATTTTATCACCATCTGCTCGTAAACACAAAAGATGGTCAGCATGCACTTGAATATTTGCTTAATAGAGGCTTTACAATGGAATCGATCGAAAAATTTCAAATCGGCTATTCATTGAAGTCCTGGGATTTTGTCTTCAAGTTTCTGACTAAAAGAAAATTCCCGGCAGATGTTATGGAAAGAGCTGGACTGATTATCAAAAGGGAGAAAGATGGGAACTATTTTGACCGCTTCAGAGATAGAATCATGTTCCCGATTTTTGACCGCAGCGGAAATACGATTGCTTTTTCGGGAAGATCACTTGGGGACGATGAGCCCAAATACTTAAATAGCCCTGAAACTGCAATCTTCAATAAAAGCAAAACTTTATATAATTTTCATTTGGCGAGACCACAGATTAAAAAATTGCAGAGGGCCGTTCTTTTTGAAGGGTTTGCAGATGTAATCGCCGCTGATCGCGCTGGTGTCGGCAATGGCGTTGGTACGATGGGCACTGCTTTAACGGAAGAACATGTTGCTTCTTTAAGAAGAAATGTTCAATCAATCACGATCTGTTATGATTCCGATAATGCGGGTATTGAAGCCGCATACCGGGCAGCAAACCTGCTAATGGAAGCAGGCTGCCAGATCAGAGTAGCGCTCATGCCTGATGGATATGATCCGGATGATTATATTAATGAATTCGGCGAAGAAAAATTTCGTCATGATGTAATCGAGTCCAGCATAACCTTTATGGCATTTAAGCTTCTTTACCTCCGCAGGGGCAAAAGGCTTCAAAATGAAGGAGATCGTCTCCTTTATATCGAAGAGGTATTAAAGGAAATCAGCCAGCTGGATAAAGCAGTGGAAAGAGATCATTATCTGCGCCAGCTTGCGAATGAATTCTCCCTTTCTCTGGAAGCCTTGAAAGAGCAGCAAAAACAGGTCTTTTATACGGAGAAGCGAAGGAATAGCCAGAAGGGGAAAGGTACTTTCGAACCTCAAAAACGGCTGCAGACACCAAAAAGGGCTGACAGTCTTAAACCCGCCTACCATACAGCGGAGAGAAGGCTAATCGCCCACATGCTCAGGAATAGTGACATAGCATTTAAAGTTCAGGATATGCTTCAGGGAAACACATTTAACATCGATGAGCACCAGGCAATTATTACCTATCTTTTAGGTTTCTACGAAAAAGGCCATACGCCTGATCCGAGTGCATTTATAAATTTTATAAAAGATGAAAAGCTTAAGCGCATTGTGGTGGATATAGAAATGATGTCCATAAACGATGAAATAAGCGAACAGGAATTATCAGATTATCTCAAACAGGTGTTGAATTATCAAAAGATGTTAAAAATAAAAGAAAAACTAAAGGAAGAAAAAGAAGCAGAACGACAAAAGGATTATGCTAAAGCGGCTTTAATTGCAATGGAGATCCTTCATTTGCGTAAGTCACTATAAGAAGGCTGTGTGCCTTAATAAATGTTTTTGGGGATTAAGCGTCTCCTAAGGAATAGTTCCATTTGCAAGATGTGTTAAGAATGTGTGTGATTTTTGGAAGGAGGGGGACATATGGCTGAAAAGTCGGCCCGTTCAAAAGAGGTTGATACAGAGTTGACCCTTGAACAAGTAAAAGATCAATTAGTTGAAATAGGAAAAAAGACAGGTGTCCTTGCCTATGATGATATAGCAGAAAGATTGTCTCAATTTGAACTCGATTCCCACCAAATGGATGAATTCTATGAATTCCTCGGAGATCAGGGTGTTGAATTAGTCGGAGATAATGAAAATGACGATCCAAATGTACAGGAGCTTGCAAAAAATGAAGAGGAATTTGACCTTAATGATTTAAGTGTCCCTCCAGGTGTGAAAATTAATGATCCTGTCCGTATGTATTTAAAAGAAATTGGACGTGTTGATTTACTCTCTGCAGAGGAAGAAATCGCACTTGCCAATCGAATTGAGGAAGGCGACGAAGAAGCAAAAAGGCGCCTGGCAGAAGCTAACCTCCGATTGGTTGTAAGTATTGCCAAAAGGTATGTGGGACGCGGGATGCTGTTCCTTGACCTTATTCAGGAAGGAAATATGGGATTGATAAAAGCGGTTGAAAAATTTGACTACCGCAAAGGATTTAAGTTCAGTACGTATGCAACATGGTGGATACGCCAGGCTATCACAAGAGCAATTGCTGACCAGGCCAGGACCATTCGTATTCCTGTGCACATGGTTGAAACCATCAATAAATTGATTCGTGTCCAGCGTCAGCTTCTCCAGGATCTTGGCCGTGAACCAACACCAGAAGAAATTGCTGAAGATATGGATTTAACTCCGGACAAAGTAAGAGAAATTCTTAAGATTGCACAGGAACCTGTTTCATTAGAAACACCTATTGGTGAGGAGGATGACTCTCACTTAGGTGACTTTATTGAAGATCAGGATGCCACTTCTCCATCAGAGCATGCGGCATATGAGCTCCTGAAGGAACAGCTTGAAGATGTTCTTGACACACTTACTGACCGTGAAGAAAATGTTCTTCGTCTTCGATTCGGACTGGACGACGGCCGAACCAGGACTTTAGAAGAAGTTGGCAAGGTATTTGGCGTTACCCGGGAGCGTATACGTCAAATTGAAGCCAAAGCCTTAAGAAAGCTGCGTCATCCCAGCAGAAGCAAACGGTTAAAAGACTTCTTAGAGTAAAAAATAATTGCCCGTGGATAGTTTACTTCTTAAAATGGAAGTAAACTATTTTTTTTGACTGGATGTGCTTTGGTTGGATGAAAACAGAAAAAAGGTCATTGTTAACGAAATTCTGTATTGGAAGAAAAGCCGAATGCTTCCTGATCGATATTGCGACTACCTGCTGGCTCTTTATACGGAAGGAAGTCAGCTGAAGGAAATAAAAAAGCATAAAAATAAAATGGTGTTATATCTTGCCAACCTTATTTTCTTGCTGCTTATTCCAATTTCTGCTTTATTAATTTATTTTACTGAATTGTCTATTATTTTGCAAACCGCCATTTTAATTCTTTTTATTTCCGCGTGTATTTTCTTTGTTTTTTATTTTTCCAGTAAAGCAAAATTGATGCATATTCCCATCATCTCAGCAGCTTTAATATTACTGATGGGAGCTGTTGGGCTTGTATCCGAGATATATCCTGAAAACCAGAAAGTACTCTATGCTGCCCTAGTGATCAATTGTGTTCTTTGGCTGTTTGCGGGTTTAAAATTTAAGTTTCAATATTTATGGATTTCAGGGACACTAGGTTGCTTTTTAATAATTATCTCTATATTTGTATAATAAAATATTTTAAAAAGTTTTTAAATGTTGAGAAAACTCTTACATCCCTTATATAATAGTAATGAAAGCGTATACAACATTTGTGTTTGAGGGGGATGTAAATGAATTTTGATTTGACTGCCGAACAGAATATGATCCTTAAAACAATAAGGGAATTTGCTCAGGAAGAAGTGGCCCCAGGGGCATTGGAAAGGGACCGTACAAAAGAGTTCCCAATAGAAGTTTTCAAAAAAATGGCAGACCTTGGTTTGATGGGACTTCCTTTCCCTGAAGAATATGGCGGGGCAGGGGCAGATACTGTAAGCTTTGCTATTGTAACAGAAGAGTTGAGCAAAGCATGTGCGTCTACCGGGATCACTTACTCGGCGCATATATCTCTTGGCGGAGCACCGCTTTTTTTATTCGGAACCGAAGAGCAAAAGCAAAAATATCTGGTGCCAATTTGTACAGGTGAGTCGTTTGGAGCTTTCGGGCTAACAGAACCTAATGCAGGCTCTGATGCAGGCGGTACGAGAACAACAGCTGTCGAAAAAGATGGAGAATTCATTATTAATGGTAATAAATGCTTCATTACAAATGCCAGCTATGCTAAGCATTTAGCATTGACTGCTGTCACCGGTGAAGCGGGCGGCAAAAAAGAAATCAGTGCGATTATTGTACCAACGGATGCAGAAGGATTTACAGTGATTGATAATTACGAAAAGATGGGACTCAACGCCTCAAATACTACTGAACTGGTTCTTGAAGACGTGCGTGTTCCGACTGAGCACTTGCTCGGCAAAAAAGGAGAGGGCTTTAAGCAATTCTTAATCACATTGGATGGAGGGCGCATTGGAATTGGGGCCATGGCTCTAGGGATAGCTCAGGCTGCCTACGAAAAGGCACTTCAATATGCAAAGGAACGCCAGCAGTTTGGCCGTTCTCTCTCAAACTTCCAGGCTATCCAATTTAAAATTGCAGATATGGCAATGAAAATTGAATTGGCGCGAAATATGGTCTACAAAGCAGCATGGCTGAAAGACCAGGGAAGACCTTTCGCAAAAGAAGCTTCCATGTGCAAGCTCTATGCCTCTGAAATATGTATGGAAATCGCCGATCAGGCCGTCCAAATCCACGGCGGATACGGCTACATGAAAGATTACCATGTAGAACGCTACATGAGAGACGGAAAGCTCACGGAAATAGGTGAAGGCACCTCAGAAGTTCAAAGAATGGTCATTGCACGCCTTATTGGGTGCTAATACTGAATTTGTTTGGTCATGCGGTTAAAATAATTAACAAAAAACTCCACCCTCAGGATGGAGTTTTTGTCCATTTTATGAACAAGATTTGACAAAGTTTACAATAGGGCTTTTCCTTCTGACTTTTTTAAAGTAAAATAGAGATTGTTTGTATACTTACTTAAACTGAATGTGCTTACATAAGGGAGGTTAAATCATGAATCGCAATCCAATCATTCCATTTGTGTTAATTATGGTTTTTGGTGTGGTAGCAATGTTCCTTGTATCTTTTAAAGGTCTTGGCGATATGGAAGAGCTTGCAAAAGAACAGGAAGGCGGCGGTGCTGAAACTGAAGAAACTGCAGCTGCAACCCCTGAAGAAATTTACCAGAAGAGCTGTATCGGATGTCACGGTGACCAATATCAAGGTGGAGTCGGTCCTGCTCTAACAGGTGTAGGCGATCGTTTATCACAAGATGATATCGCGAATATCGTAGTAAACGGTAAAGGCTCAATGCCTCCAGGATTAGTGCCTCAGGACAAAGCTGCCGAAATGGCTGAATGGTTAGCAGGCCTTAAGTAATACCTATAATGAAAGTCCTTTGCATATGTAAAGGACTTTTTTTATACTATAAGAAAGGCTATCGCAATTTACGATAGCTTTTTTAGCTTTTCTCCCAGGAAGAGCAGATAGGCATGCGCTATGTGCTTTTTACAATACATAAATAAGTGGTGACAGAATGAATACAGAGAAATTATCAAATCGGCTTGAAGCTGTAACAAATTATATCCCCCATGGCGCACGAATAGCTGATATAGGCTCAGACCATGCGTATTTGCCATGCTATGCAATAAAGAAAGGCATTGTCCCTTTTGCCATTGCTGGCGAAGTTGTGGAAGGGCCGTATCAATCAGCCAAAAAACAGGTAAAAATGGAAGGCCTCGAAAATCAGATTTCCGTAAGAAAAGGGAGCGGTCTTGAAGTAATTAGTCCAGGTGAAGTTGACTGCATTACCATTGCGGGCATGGGAGGCGCTTTAATTGCGAGCATACTTGAAGATGGGAAGAGCAAACTTGCTTCAGTGCAGAGGCTTATCCTCCAGCCGAATTTAAGTGCCATCTCGATTAGAACCTGGCTGATTGCAAATGGATGGGAGCTAATAGCCGAAGAAATTCTTGAAGAAGATGGAAAAATCTATGAAATCCTTGCAGCTGAAAAAGGAGAGCCATTAAAACCTTACAAAAATATAGAACAAGGTTTGCTGATGGGCCCTTTTCTTATGGAGCAAAAATCCGAAGTGTTTCAAAACAAGTGGCTCGGTGAAATGAAAAATTGGGAGAGAATCCTTTTGCAGCTTGATAAAGCCGCACACTCCAGCGAAACAGAAAAGAGAAAACAGGAGTTAAAAGAGAAAATTAAAATGGCTGAGGAGGTACTCGAACAGTGAAAAAAATAAATGGACATGAGATTATCCAATTATTTGAGCAGTTCTCCCCAAAAGCATATGCGATGGAAGGAGACAAAGTCGGCCTGCAGATCGGAAGGCTTAACACCCCCGTTGAAAATGTCATGATTGCTCTTGATGTGCTGGAAGAAGTCGTTGATGAGGCAATTGAAAAGAAGGTGCAGCTGATTATTGCTCATCATCCGTTAATCTATAGGCCGCTGCAAAAAATTTCAACGGATACTCCGTCAGGAAGAATTATTGAAAAGCTTATCAAACATGATATAGCCGTGTATGCAGCACATACCAATTTGGATATCGCCAAAGGCGGGGTCAATGATATGCTTGCTGATGCACTGAAGCTAACCGATACAGAAGTATTATATCCGACATATGAAACTGAATTGAAAAAGCTCGCTGTTTTTGTACCTGAAGGAAATGCTGAGTCACTAAGGCAAGCGCTTGGAAACGCAGGGGCAGGTTCAATTGGCAATTACAGTCATTGTTCGTTTGCCTCCCGTGGAACGGGGCAGTTTAAACCTAATGGGAAAGCTAATCCGCATATCGGCCAGCAGGGTAAGCTCGAGACAGTTGAAGAAGTCTGCATTGAGACTATTTATCCTGAACATATAGAAAAAAAAGTGCTGTCGGCCCTGTTCAAAAACCATCCTTATGAAGAAGTTGCCTATGATATTTATAAGCTTGAAAATAAGGGGGAAGTTCTGGGGCTTGGCAAAATTGGAGAAGTCAGCGAGATGACTCTTAAGGAATTTGCGGAGCATGTAAAACATACACTTGAAGTGGATGGAGTTCGGGTAGTAGGTGACCCCTCGTCAAAGGTCAGGAAAGTCGCTGTTTTGGGCGGAGATGGAAATAAATACTTCATGTCAGCAAAGATGAAAGGTGCAGATGTATATGTAACGGGTGATATGTATTACCATGTGGCTCATGATGCTATGATGATGGGCCTTAACATTGTCGACCCCGGTCATAATGTTGAAAAAGTAATGAAAAAAGGAGTTACCCAAAAATTAGCACAGATGTGTTCTGAAAAAGGGTATAGCGTATCCATTTTTCCTTCTGAAATTCATACGGATCCATTTCAGTTTGTTTGACTCAAAAAGAACCGGTCTACCAATGGGACCGGTTCTTTTGATTATAGCTTTGCAGGCTTCTTTACTTTAGGAAGTATTTTATTTAACGGCACTTTTTTCTCGCGTGACCATGTGGATTCATCACCGGGATTAAATTGTTCCAGGAATGTGATGACTTCCTTCGTGATCGGTGTCGGTGTAGAGGCTCCTGCTGTAACTGCAACTGTCGATGCATCTTTAATCCAATTCACATCCAGTTCAGTTATATCAGCAATGCGGTAGGCTTTTGTACCGGCAATTTCTTCTGATACCTGTGCAAGACGATTAGAGTTATTGCTCTTCGGGTCCCCCACAACGATTAAAACGTCAGCCTGGCCAGCTTGTTCTGCAACAGCTTCCTGGCGCACCTGAGTAGCCATGCAGATTTCTTTGTGGAACTCAGCGTGAGGATATTTCTCCTTTATCTGATCCATTACATGTACGACATCCCATTGGCTCATTGTAGTCTGATTAGTCACAAGTATCTTATCAGCCTGTATGCTAAGTTCATTCACATCCTCAATGGTCTGCACTAAATGGACTGCATCAGGAGCTACACCTACTGCACCTTCAGGTTCAGGATGGCCTTTTTTGCCGATGTAAATAATTTGAAAACCTTCCTTTTCCTTTTCCCTGATTAAATCATGTGTTCTTGTTACGTCAGGGCACGTAGCATCGATTGTCACAAGGCCTTTTTGTTTGGCAGCTTCACGCACTTCAGGAGAGATGCCATGTGCTGTAAAAATGACAGTGCCTTTATCGACTTTATTTAAGATCTCTTTGCGGTCTTTCCCATCAAGTGTAATAATTCCTTCCTCTTCAAAAGCATCTGTTACATGTTTGTTATGCACAATCATACCCAAAATATAGATGGGTCTTGGCAATGATGGATCAAGTGCAGCGTTTCTCGCAATAACCATTGCATCCACCACACCGTAACAATAGCCCCGAGGAGAGATTTTTATGACATTCATCTGTTTATCCTCCCTAATGAAAGCTTATATCTGAATTGAAGTGAGTTCTATTTCTAATGCGCAAAAAACCCCATATTGCATCTCTATTATATAAGAGATAAACCGATATTACAAAAGGAGTAATTCTTCTTAATGAAAAGCAAAAAAAGAATGCCTCAGCATCCTTTTCTTTAAATATATAATTTCGGTTTGGAAATACCTTCTGCTGAAGATGATTTGGCGGCTGGCTTTTCAGCGACAGGTGCCTTTTTTATTTTTTTGCCCTGTGAATCCGGCTTCTTTTTCTCTGCTTTGGCCTGATTGGATTTCTCATTTGATTCAGAAGCAGCCTCATCAGCTTCTGGGGCATCTTTCAAACCTCTATAAAGTTTCCACATAGCAGGAAGATTCCTGACCAGCGGACCATATTGCTGAACCATTGGCCCAATTTGCTGTGCTGTATTTAGAACCTTTTGAGTGTTCGTTAAAAAGCCGTTTATGGAAGAAGGATTACTTATTGCCTGCAGTATGCCTCCGCCTGCGGGGGAGCTTCCTGCCGCTCTGGCAGCCCCCATCCCAACTGAAGGCTGAGCATTGCCTTTTCCCAATATTTTTGAGAGCAATCCGCCCCCGCCTCCACCGCGTTTCATTCCCTGAGGACCGCCCATCATTGGTCCCATGGGAGGTCTGCCCTGCATCGGGGTCATAAAAGGATGGGGAGGCATTCCTCCGCGCATAGGGCGTCTTGATCCTGGCATCATATCCATTTGCCTCCTTTCATTGCACATTTCTGCTTCATAATAAATTTTCATATAATAAAGTATGCGTTTATCCCATTTTGGTTTAGGCATAAAGCAGAAGAAACCAATTTATTTATTAAAATCGCCCAAAAAGCTTATCATAAAAATATAAATGCCTGTATGAGTGGTTATTTGCAGGAAACTTTATTATAATAACAGGATGTAAGAAAAGCTCGGAACCAGCAAGGTGTCAGTTGAAACTAGTAGATCTTACTTGACTAATAAATGTATCGGATGAAACCTGAACTGAGGTGAATCTGAATAATTGAGGAGTTTTTATATGAACGAAACGAAATTTGACCGATTTAACTTAAAGCCATTTATTATAGAAGCGGTTAAAGATTTTGGCTTTTACGAACCGACAGAAATACAGGAAAGAATGATTCCTGCCGTGCTGAAGGGTGAAAGCGCAATAGGCCAGTCTCAGACAGGCACAGGAAAAACCCACTCATATGTGCTTCCTATCCTCCAAAAGGTTGATTATTCCCGCCAGGAGGTTCAGGCTATTATTACAGCTCCAACCCGAGAACTTGCCAATCAGATTTATCATGAAATTCTCAAAGTTACAGAGCATTGTCCCGAAGGAGAAGAAATAACTGCACGCTGCTATATTGGCGGAACGGATAAGCAGAGAACCATTGAAAAACTGAAAAAACAGCCTCATGTGGTTGTAGGCACACCGGGAAGGATTAATGATCTTGTAAAAGAACAGGCATTGTTTGTGCATACTGCTGAAATTCTCATAGTGGATGAAGCAGATTTAATGCTTGATATGGGATTCATTGAAGATGTTGATCAGATTGCAGCAAGGATGCCGGAAAAGCTGCAGATGCTTGTATTCTCAGCTACCATTCCAGAGAAGCTTAAGCCTTTCCTGAAAAAATATATGGAAAATCCAAAATTTGTTCACGTTGAGCCGAAGCAGGCAGCAGCAGCCAATATCGAGCACTGGCTTCTGCCGTCCAGACACCGGAACAAAGTGGAACTTGTCTATCAGGCATTGACTTCATTTAATCCGTACCTAGCCATTGTTTTTACGAACACCAAGAAAAAGGCAGATGAAGTGGCAGATGGATTAATCAGCAAAGGCCTAAAAGTCGGACGCATTCACGGAGACCTCAACCCTCGTGAACGGAAGAAAATGATGAAGCAGATTCTAGACCTTGAGTTTCAATATATTGTGGCAACAGACCTGGCAGCCCGCGGTATTGATATACAGGGGATCAGCCATGTAATCAATTATGAACTTCCGACGGATCTTGATTTTTATATACACCGGGTTGGCCGGACAGCGCGTGCGGGATTCTCGGGAATTGCTTTGACGATATATGAGACTTCCGATGAAGATGCATTGAACAGACTTGAAAAAATGGGATTAGAATTTCAGCACAAAGACTTGCAAAAAGGTGAATGGACAGACCTGGATAATCGCAATAAGCGAAAAACAAGACAGAAACAAACAGATGACATTGATAAAAAAGCTGCATCACTAGTAAAGAAACCGAAAAAAGTAAAACCTGGCTACAAAAAGAAAATGAAATGGGAAATGGACAAAATAAAAAAACGCGAAAGAAGAATAAAGCGTAAATAATATTGTAAAAGGGAGAGGTATCGTCATGCTGAAAATTGGATCACATGTGTCCATGAGCGGAAAAAAAATGCTTTTAGCAGCAAGTGAAGAAGCTGTTTCATATGGCTCCAATACATTTATGATCTATACAGGAGCCCCTCAAAATACAAGAAGAAAAAAAATTGAAGATCTGAACATTGAGGCCGGGCTGAAGCATATGGCAGAGAACAGGATTGCTGATATTGTTGTACATGCTCCATATATTATCAATATCGGGAATACTTCAAACCCTTCAACTTTTGAATTAGGCGTTAATTTCCTTCGCTCTGAAATCGACCGCACCGAAGCAATTGGAGCTAAGCAGATTGTTCTTCATCCTGGTGCACATGTAGGAGCAGGAACAGAGGAAGGCATCAAAAAAATCGTTGAAGGCTTGAATGAAGTCTTAAATGGCGAAGAAAACGTACAGATCGCACTTGAAACCATGGCCGGAAAAGTTTCGGAGTGCGGAAAATCCTTTGAAGAACTGGCTATGATTATAGAGGGAGTCCATTATAACAACCATTTATCTGTATGCTTTGATACTTGCCATACGCATGATGCAGGATATGATATTGTGAATGATTTCGATGGTGTATTGGAACAATTCGATAAGATTATTGGTCTTGACCGCCTGAAAGTGCTGCATATTAATGACAGTAAGAATGAACGCGGAATGCGTAAAGACCGTCATGCGAATATCGGATTTGGCCACATTGGCTTCAGTGCTCTAAACTACATTGTTCATCATCCGCAATTACAGGATGTCCCTAAAATTCTGGAGACTCCTTATGTTGGTGAAGATAAAAACAATAAAAAAGCGCCTTATAAGCATGAAATTAATATGCTGCGCAGCCAGGAATTCAATGAAAATCTATTAGAAGCCATTATGGCTGGATAATCAAAGCAAAAAGCTGTGCCCGAGATTGCACAGCTTTTTGCTTGAGAAATTAAGTATTATAAGCTAAGCCTATTTTGTAAATTGCAAAAAAAGCCTGTTTACTTCCCTTGCAGTTTCCGGGCCGGCAATCCTGGCAATTTCCTTGATTATTTTAGTCCGTTCCCGATCATCAAAGATGTTTACTTGCTTGCCTCTCAAATGGTCTGCAATTTTCTGCGCCTGCGCTTTTGTAATCCTGATGTTAAACTGCTCTCCATATTTTAATAATTCATCTGCTGTAATATTGCTTAATTTGTGATTAATGATGTTTTCGAATATTTTCATGTTCATCACTCCTCCTCAGTACTTTATGAGCTAAGGATGTGAATAGTGACAATAAGTTTTGAAATCCCCATAAATAAGCATGTACCTTTACATTAAATGAAGGTTCCTGTATACTGTGTTAGTAAATCGTAATGATTCTTAATATGTAAGGTGATAAAAATGGCACAGCCAATTATTGAAATAGATCATGTTTCTTATAGATATGAGAAAGAAAATGTCCTTGAGAATATTAATCTGACCATTAATTCAGGGGATTTCCTCGGAATAGTCGGTCCGAATGGGTCAGGTAAATCAACCCTGCTAAAACTTGTACTGAATTTGCTTAAAGTGCAGAAGGGGAGCGTCAAACTGTTTGGCCAGGAAATAAGCCGTTTTAAGGATTGGCAGAACATTGGGTTTGTTTCTCAAAAGGCAAATTCATTTAATACAGGATTCCCGGCAACGGTCTTTGAAGTCGTTTCAAGCGGCCTTACAAAGAAGCTGGGTCTTTTTAAATTTATGGGCAAGGCAGATCAGGCAAAAGTTCTTCATGCTATTGAATCTGTTGGCATGCAAGAGTTTGCCGGACGCAATATAGGCGAGCTTTCAGGAGGGCAGCAGCAGCGGGTTTTCATTGCCCGCGCATTGGTAAGCGACCCAAAATTATTAATATTGGATGAGCCGACAGTAGGCGTAGATGTGAAAAATGTCCAGTCTTTCTACGGGATGCTAGATGATTTAAATAAGAAGCTTGGCATTACTCTATTGCTGGTTACACATGACATTGGCACAATTTCTGATAAAGTTACCCATGTGGCTTGCCTGAATAAGAATTTGCATTTCCATGGAAATACATCAGAATTTGAAAGCTTAAATATTAATGAAATGTCAGAGATTTACGGGCACGATGTACATGTTCTAACACATAATCATGACCATCATCACCACGATAAAGGAGAAGGCAGATGATTGCAGGAATCCTTCAATATGAATTTTTACAAAATGCTTTTTTAACTGGAATTATCATCGGAATCATTGCTCCTCTCCTGGGTGTGTTCATTGTTGTCAGAAGGCTGTCTTTAATTGCCGATGCTTTAAGTCATGTAACACTTGCCGGCATCGCTGCAAGCCTGCTGCTTGAAAAGAAATTTATCGGACTGAGCGGGTTGAATCCGTTATATATGGGGATGGCCTTTTCAGTAGCCGGGTCATTGTTTATTGAAAAACTGAGGGCTGTTTATAAACATTATCAGGAGCTTGCTATTCCTATTATTTTATCTGGAGGCATTGGGCTCGGTGTAATATTCATTTCACTCGCTGACGGGTTCAATACTGATTTATTCAGTTATCTGTTTGGCAGTGTCAGTGCAGTCAGCCGGCTGGATTTATGGACGATTTTAATCATCAGCGTGTTTGTTATTGCACTTGTGGTGCTGCTCTATAAAGAATTATTTCTGCTGTCATTTGATGAAGAGCATGCCAAGGCATCTGGAATAGCTGCTAAAAGTGTCCACTTCATATTTATTGTCATGGTGGCTCTGGTAATAGCTGCTTCCATGAGAATAGTGGGAATTTTATTGGTTTCATCGCTAATGACTTTGCCGGTTGCAGCAAGTATCAGAATTGCAAAAGGATTCAAACAGACGATTTTCCTGTCCATGCTTTTCGGTGAAATTTCAGTTTTAGGCGGACTGACGATTTCCTACTATATAGATTTAGCTCCAGGCGGAACAATCGTCATGATTGCCGTGTTAATACTGATTGTGACAATCTTGCTTAAAAAAATTGCAGGCATGAGGCCGGCAAAAATGTAAATGACTTCTATCCGAGATTAACTCAGAGCAAAAAATGAGGTGTAAAAAATGAATGTTGATGAAGCCATGCAGCTTTTGAAGGATAAAGGCTATAAGCATACAGGGAAGAGAGAAGAGATGCTTCAGCTATTTGCTGACAGTGATAAGTATTTAACGGCCAAAGATGTTCTGGAAAAAATGAAGGATAACTACCCTGGACTCAGCTTTGATACCATCTACAGAAACTTATCTTTATTCGTGGATCTGGATATTTTTGAAATGACAGAGCTATCAGGAGAAAAACACTTCCGCTTTACTTGCTCACATGAACACCATCATCATCATTTTATATGTCTGGATTGCGGCAAGACGAAAGAAATCGAAGTTTGTCCCATGAAACAGGTTCAGGAAAATCTGAGGGGTTATGATGTATCTGGACATAAGTTCGAAATTTATGGGAAGTGCCCGGAATGTTTTCAATAAAGTAATAAAAAAGAAGCATGGAGCTATTTACTATAGCCTCATGCTTCTTTTTGCAAATAGGATATGCTGGCTCCAATTGTCCGCCACAGGACATGGCGTTTTTAGTTGGAGTTCATCTGATCCTTCCGCTTTTGTTCCTGCAGCCAGTCTTCCACCCATGTATTCGCTTCCTGCCAGTTTCTGACTCTAATGACGCCATTGGGAAGGGGTTCCTGGTTATAGGGTGTATCGAATAGGATGACAGGAATTCCGCAGGCCTCGTGAATCATGACCGCATTATCATGCTTGTCTTCAAAAAAGATATCCACCTCATATTTTTTTGCAGCTTCGATTTTATCATGGCTCCCGATCAGTTCAATATGATCGAACTCCAATGTGTTCTCTAGAAACCATTCCTCTGTTATTTGCTGCAGGTGAGAACCCCTGGCGCTTATAAAATACAATTCATGCTTGCGTTTCCAGTTTGTCAAAGCTTCCTTTGCGCCTTCTGCAATGGGAGATTCTTTGTATATAATGGGCTCATTTTCATAAAACCAATCTGCAAATTGCTCTTCTGATATCGTTACCAAGGGTGTTAAATCATATTGCTTAATATCACTTAAAGTAATATTCAGATTAAATGCTTCATTTAAATATGGAACCATGGCTTCAGGGCAAGTAACCGTTCCGTCAATATCAATGCCAAAACGCTTCTTCATCATTATGATCTCCTTTAATGCATATATCCCTTATCTTAACAAAAGTCCCAGCCTTGCAAAAGAGTGTTGCCTGAGCAGGTTTGAAAGTTAAACATTTACATCTTAAAAAAGTCTTATATCGCAAACACTATTAATGCTCCATTAAGCAGTACTTTTTAGTAACACAGCAAAGGAAGCGAGGGATCATGATGGCAGACCAAGAGCGCAGGAATGAAGAGTATGACCTTCGATACAGTGAGCGGGTTGGCGAAGCAGATGCAGATTATTCTGAAGAAGCTGCTGCCGAAATAGCAGCTCCAGGTGTCTACGGCAGATCGCTGGATCGGGAAGAGAAAAATGAAACAGCTGCAGTTCATGCAGATTATTCTGAGGAAACCTCTGCCGAAATAGCAGCGCCTGGTGTCTACGGCAGATCGCTGGATCGGGAAGTTGAAAACGAAGCTGCAGTTCATGCAGATTATTCTGAGGAAACCTCTGCCGAAATAGCAGCTCCGGGTGTCTATAATAGATCAGTGGACAGGGATGGAGAAAATGAAACAGCTGCAGCCGGCAGAGGTGTCGGATATGCAGCCCTGGCACTTTCCATTTTATCTTTGTTTGTGCTGCCGGTTCTTTTTGGAGCAACAGGAATTGTCCTTGGTTTTATCGCACGCCGGAGGGGCTCAGAAAGCCTTGGTGGCTGGGCGATTGCAATAGGGGCAATTTCCATTATTGTCGGTATGTTCATTCTGCCGTTTTTTTAGAAAAAGAAGAAAAAAAGCCTGGCTCCCAAATTTATTTGGTGCCAGGCTTTTTCTATAGATTTTTGAACTTCTCGAAAGCGGGCAGCAATCGCCTTACCTTATGGCTGCAGGTTTTCTGCCTTTGCTTTTTCTTCTTCCTGTTTGGCAAAATATTCTTCGGCGATTTTGTCGATTTCAAGCTTAAGCTCCTCAACCATTGTTTCTTCAGGAACTTTCCTTACAATCTGGCCTTTGCGGAACAGGAGGCCTTCACCGCGGGCACCTGCAATGCCGATATCAGCTTCTCTCGCTTCTCCAGGCCCGTTAACAGCACAGCCTAATACAGCAACTTTAATTGGCGCTTTAATTTTTTGAATATATTCTTCCACTTCATTCGCAATGCTGATTAAGTCAATCTCAATCCTTCCGCATGTCGGACAGGAGATCAGTGTTGCAGCATTGGAGGATAAACCAAACACTTTAAGAAGTTCGCGGGCAACTTTAACTTCTTCTACGGGATCTGCACTAAGTGAAATTCTTAACGTATTTCCAATTCCTTTGCTTAAGATTGCACCAAGTCCAGCAGCACTTTTTACAGTCCCGGCAAAAAGTGTGCCTGATTCTGTTATACCTAAATGAAGAGGGTAGTCAAAAGCTTTTGCTGCTTTCTCATAAGCCTCAATGGCCAAATTAACATCGGAGGCTTTCATAGAAACGATGATGTCATGGAAATCAAGGTCTTCTAAAATTTTGATATGGTGCAGGGCACTTTCAACCATGCCATCTGCTGTAGGATATCCATATTTCTCAAGGATTCTTTTTTCAAGAGAACCTGCATTTACACCTATGCGGATAGGGATTCCTTTTTCTTTTGCGGCCTTGACAACTGCTTCAACTTTTTCACGTTTACCAATATTCCCCGGATTAATGCGGATTTTATCTGCTCCGCCTTCGATGGCCTTTAATGCCAGCTTGTAGTCAAAGTGGATATCAACAACAAGCGGTATGTTAATTTGTTTTTTAATATCTGCTATGGCATTTGCAGCTCTTTCATCCGGGCAGGCAACACGCACGATTTGACATCCTGCTTCTTCGAGCCTTTTAATTTCAGCTACAGTCGCTTCAACGTCATGTGTTTTCGTAGTGGTCATACTCTGAATGAACAGCTCATTGCTTCCGCCAATTGTTAAAGGCCCAACTTTAACAGGCCTTGTTTTAGTGCGATTTATAATTTCACTCAATGGAGATTCGCTCCTTTTTATCTTTTCATATAACAGCTGAGATGTATGCTGTTAGAGAAGGTTCACTTTATTGTATCAATGAACCGCTGAAGTTGACAAGAATGATGATTAGTTGTCCTGAGTATATTTCGGAAATTTATAGGTCTTACCTGATTTAATGTCTTCAGGCTGCATTCCATTATTTAATTCCGAGAAGTCTGACACAACCTGGTCTATGCCAACAGGAATTGGTCCATCAAGGTTCAGTTCTATAATTGAAAGAACTGTCTCTCCAGGATTGACCTTTTTTTCAAAATAGGTTTCACCTGTTTCTGTGGGCAGCGTACTGGCCTCCAGTGCTTGCTTTTGTCCAGCGGGCAATGTGCCATGATCAAGGTCATAATAGATTACATATATAACTAGGATTGAAAGCAGTACTCCCGCAAGCTTTTTCATACTGGCCAAAACCCCCTGCAAATAGCATGTTTACCCAATATGTATGCTTGTCCGAATATGATTAGACCAAAAAAAGTCCTCAATTTGTATTATTCTGCATTAATAACTGCTTTATTTATAAAATAACTCCTCTTTTTAATTGCAAAAATAAAAACGCGCTATTGGCACGTTTTTATTTTGAGCTATGAGATGGTATTTCCTTAATGGACAAGAGGAGAATGATAAGAGAAACAAACCAGTTAATAATCGCCCCATTTTGTACCACAGTCTGAAGGGCTGACATTACAGTAAAGAAAACGGTCGGCAAAGTAATGCTGTACGCAGACATGCGCCATAAATGACGGTACTCCAGTTTTTTACTTAGTGCATTTTTGAGAAGAAGACCTGCAAGTGCTATCAGGGATATCTCAATAAATCGAATGCCGGCTGCGAAAATATAAATGACAACCGCTATTAAGGGAATAATAATCGGCATAAGGGATTCTGCAGAAGAAAGGAAGTCTGATAAGTCATCCTTTGTAATTGTGCGGCTTGTCAGCAATGTGTATGGATATGTCTGTTTCTGTCCTTCAGCATGAATGTAGACCTCATTTTTTAATAGCGCAATCGTATTGCCGCTATCTGATAAGACAGTAGTGTCAACTGCTCCTGTCGAATCAACTATGATTGTAAAATTATCTTTATTGAGGGTTACAGGTGCTTCCTCCTCTGTGTGAAGCTGTCCTTCTGTAATTTCAAAATCCGGCAGATCACTGTCAATTGTTTTATCAATAGCATTTAAGCCATTAATGATTGCCGAACCGGAATAAAACACGGTTGGCAGTACTGAAAGCAGGGTAAGGAAAAACACATACAAAATAGTCTTTCCTATCCCCTGATGGCGAAATAAAGCGATATCTTTAGGAGAAAACAGGCTTTTATAAAACTGAAGAATAATATTCATTTTGACACACCCTTTTTGAGATTCACTATTATATTTTAGCCAAATATCCAGACGTTACAAGCAAATGCGTTTGCAAGTCCTTTTTGTATTTGTAACAAATTTGTAATATAAGGATCAAATGTTAAGGTATTGTAAATTTAGTTCATAACAGGTTTACATTTCTGCGGGTTTCCTTTAATAATTGTATGGGGTTTGATGAAACATGTCGAATAAACAGTTATAGGGGTTGAAAAATTGTGGAACTGAATGTTCAGCAAATGCTTTTTGAGTTTTTGGGCGGGCTTGGTATTTTCCTTTATGGAATCAAGTTCATGGGTGATGGGCTCCAAAAATCAGCTGGTGACCGGCTGAGGGATTTATTAGATAGATTTACTACGAATCCTCTAATGGGAGTGCTGGCAGGTATTCTTGTCACCATCCTTATACAGAGCAGCTCTGCAACCACTGTTATTACAGTGGGATTAGTATCAGCCGGATTCATGACATTGCGCCAGGCAATAGGTGTTATTATGGGAGCCAATATTGGAACCACGGTTACTGCATTCATCATTGGAATCGATATCGGGGAATACGCTTTGCCAATCATTGCTTTAGGTTCAATCCTATTGTTTTTCTTTAAAAACAAAAAGGTCCATAATGTCGGTCAGATTGTATTTGGCTTTGGTGCATTATTCTATGGACTTGAATTAATGAGCGGGGGAATGAAGCCTCTTCGTTCATTGGAAACTTTTCATGACTTAACCGTAAGCATGAGTTCAAATCCAATTCTGGGTGTGGTTGTCGGAACAGTGTTTACTGTTATTGTTCAGAGCTCAAGTGCCACAATCGGTATTCTCCAAGGCTTGTTTTCAGAAGAGCTGATTAACCTGGATGCGGCTTTGCCGGTTCTGTTTGGAGACAATATTGGAACGACCATTACAGCTGTTTTAGCCGCTATTGGAGCGTCTGTTGCTGCAAGAAGAGCCGCGGCCGTGCATGTATTGTTTAACTTAATTGGTACTACTATCTTCTTGATTTTATTAAAGCCTTTTACATTATTGATTGAGACACTGCAAGTGAAAATTAACTTAAATCCTGAAATGACCATTGCCTTTGCACATGGAATTTTCAACAGTACTAATACACTTATTCAGCTGCCATTTGTAGCAGCGCTGGCATGGATTGTAACAAAACTTATTCCGGGAGAAGATGCTGTTGCTGAATATAAAGCAAAACATTTGGATCCTGTTTTTATAGAACAATCACCTTCGATTGCACTTGGACAAGCTAAAGAAGAAGTGCTTCGGATGGGAGCATTCTCAGTACGGGGACTGGAAGAAACGGTTCAATATTTGAAAACCGGCAATCAAAAACATTCAGAAAGTGCATACCAGTTAGAGGACGCTATCAATAACCTTGACCGCAAAATTACAGACTATTTGATTAAGTTATCTACAAGCTCACTTTCAGCACATGAGTCTGCCGAGCACACTGTGCTGATGGATACGGTAAGAGATATTGAGCGAATCGGTGACCATTTCGAAAATGTAATAGAACTGATTGATTATAAACAGGCAAATAAAGTGTCCATTACTGATTCAGCTATGGCTGATTTAGAACAAATGTTCAAATTAACTATTTCTACTGTAAAAGAAGCTCTTCAGGCACTGGACCACAATGATAAAATTGCTGCAGAGCATGTTGTAAAAAAAGAAGAAGAGATTGACAAAATGGAAAGAAAGCTTCGCAAACAGCATATTCTTCGGCTGAATGAAGGAGTCTGCTCCGGCCAGGCCGGCATAGTGTATGTAGACATTGTCAGCAACCTTGAACGTATCGGCGATCATGCTGTGAATATTGCTGAAGCTGTTTTAGGAGATGAATAAGTGGTAAAATAAGCAAGGGGAAATCCCTTGCTTATTTATTTTAATAATGAATGTATATATTCTGAAGTGAGATAACTGTCTAGCGCAAGCAGCCTACGCCCTCGAGGTTTCGGGGGTGGGCAAGTCGCTTGCGCTTTTCTGGAAAGGGTGCTGATCATGGAGATAATTTATTGGACGCTTATCATTCTGTTATTTATTATTGCTTTTGCGGGCCTTGTATTTCCGATTATTCCAAGTGTTCTGTTTTTGCTGGGAGGTTTTATCCTGTATGGAATTCTATTTTCTTTCGAACCTTTTAACTGGCTTTTCTGGACAATTCAGGTGCTATTTGTCCTGCTGCTATTTGGTGCTGACTACCTAGCAAATATGATTGGGGTAAAAAAGTTTGGCGGATCAAAAGCCGGTGTCTGGGGAAGCACAATCGGCCTGCTGGCAGGTCCATTTGTCATCCCTGTATTGGGAATATTAATCGGGCCTTTTTTGGGTGCTGTCATTGCGGAACTCGCAGTAAATAAGACCAGCTTCAATGATGCAGTGAAGATCGGTTTCGGATCGGTAATCGGCTTTGTCAGCAGTGCAGCAGCAAAAGCTGTAATTCAAGGGATAATGATTATTTATTTTCTATTTGTGGTCCTTTGAGGACCTGCTGAAAGGTTTGAATTTAATGGAATAATAAAAACTAGATAGGATATTGTATATATGTAGCAAAGCATTTTGTTTGAAACAAAAAACCAACTTTGGTAATCTTAAACTAAAGACCTTAGAAACATTCTAAAATCAGAATTTTATAAATGATTGGAGCGTTTCAGGGGCTTACTAAAACAGATACATAGGGAGGAATTTTATTATGGCATTCGAATTACCGCAATTACCTTACGCTTATGATGCATTGGAGCCAAACATCGACAAAGAAACGATGAATATTCATCATACAAAGCATCACAATACTTATGTAACAAACCTGAACAATGCTTTAGAAGGAAACGAAGAGCTTCTTTCTAAAACAGTTGAAGAAGTTGTTTCTAACCTGGATGCCGTACCTGAAGCTGTTCGCACTGCGGTACGCAACAACGGCGGCGGCCATGCAAACCATTCTCTTTTCTGGCAGATCATTTCTCCAAATGGCGGTGGCGAGCCTACAGGTGAATTAGCAGACGCTATCAGCAGCAAATTCGGAAGCTATGACAGCTTCAAAGAAGAATTTGCAAAAGCAGCTACAACTCGCTTCGGATCTGGCTGGGCTTGGCTGGCAGTAAGCAATGGCGAATTGGAAGTAACAAGCACACCTAACCAGGATTCTCCATTAATGGAAGGCAAGACTCCAATCCTTGGCCTTGATGTTTGGGAGCATGCTTACTACTTAAAATATCAAAACCGCCGTCCTGAATACATCAATTCTTTCTGGAATGTTGTTAATTGGGATGAAGTTTCTAAGCGTTACAGCGCAGCAAAATAATAAATCAAAAAGCACGGCGGTTTACATCTGCCGTGCTTTTTTTTTAGGAATAAAGAGCTATTCTGTTAATTTCTAAATCATTGCATAACCGCACTTGCTTTGTAGGAGACTACCCTTAGAACCAAAGGGGAGTTTTTTTATGAGCAGATTTAAAAAACTGATCGGTGATGTCGATTTAACGAAAGATTTAACATTGCTTTTATTTATAGGGGGGCTTTATTCTTTAAGTGCTGCCCTTTCCAACACATTTGTAAATATTTATCTCTGGAAGCAGTCTGGTGAGTTCAGCGATCTTGCTTTATATAACCTGGCCATTGTGGTTCTTCAGCCTTTAACGTTTATCCTGGCAGGAAGATGGGCGAAGAAAATTGACCGTGTCATTGTACTGAGAATCGGTGTAATCTTTTTGGCACTATTTTATCTGACAGTGCTTTTCATTGGAACAAATGCCTCAAAATTTCTATTGCTTCTAGGGGCTCTGCTGGGAGTCGGGTATGGGTTCTACTGGCTTGCTTTCAATGTACTCACTTTTGAAATAACTGAGCCGGAGAATCGCGATTTCTTTAATGGGTTCCTTGGAATACTAACATCCGTTGGGGGTATGATTGGACCGATAGCAGCGGGTTTCATTATTTCAAGGATGGAAAAGTTCACAGGCTATTCCGTTATCTTCGGCATCTCCCTGACACTTTTTTCAATAGCTGTCTTTTTAAGCTTTTTTCTTAAAAGGCGGCCGGCTGACGGAAGGTATTTATTTGGAAGAATCCTTGCAGAACGAAAAAACAGTCTGAACTGGCGAATGATTACGAATGCCCATTTTTTTCAGGGTCTTAGAGAGGGAACTTTTATTTTTGTCATATCAGTTTATGTTTTTATTTCAACTGGCAGTGAACTGGCTCTTGGTACATACGGATTGGTCAACTCAAGTATATCTTTTTTGGGGTATTTTCTTGTATCAAGGCTTTTAAAGAAGGAGTATCGGAAAAGGGCCATACTTATAGGCGGGCTATTACTGTATGGTGCTATATTCTTTATCGTTTTTGAGGTTACGTATCCAAAGCTGCTGATGTATGCAGCCACTATTGCTATTGCTTATCCGCTCCTGCTTGTGCCATATATCTCATTAACATATGATGTCATTGGCAGAGGCTGGAAGGCTGCAGAGATGAGAATTGAGTATATCGTAGTAAGGGAGATCTTTTTAAATGCAGGACGGATGGTATCCATTTTAGGTTTTTTAGCTGCGGTATCTTTTTTCAATGAAGAAAAAAGCATTCCTATTCTGCTCTTAATCATAGGTGCAGGGCATTCGGTCATCTATTTCTTCGTCAGGAAAATACAATTTCAGTCTGCGTGAGAGAGAGGAATTCCTCTCTCTTTTTTTACCAGAAAAATATCTCTGTCGAAAAAGGGTTCTTTATAGAATTTATTGCTATTTTCTTTTAGAATGGGAGTATGAGACTTTTTTAAAGGAAGTGTGCGTAATTTTGAATAGGAAGAAAAAGAAGAAGACCCATGTTCCTTTCCGCCTGAATATGCTCTTCTTTGCTGTGTTTTTATTGTTCTCCATGCTGATACTAAGGCTTGGGATGGTTCAGATTGTTTACGGTGACGATTATAAGCGGGAGATTGAAAGAACGGAAGATGTTACAGTCAACAGCCCGGTACCGAGAGGAAAGATGTTTGACAGAAATGGCCAGGTGATTGTCGATAATACACCGCAAAATGCCATCACATTTACTAATAATGGATACAAGCAGGACGAAATGCTTGAGGTGGCAGAAAGGCTGGCCAAGCTCATACACAAAGATACCGAAAAAGTTCAGGAACGAGATAAGAAAGATTACTGGATTATGAAAAATCCTGAAGAGGCTGAAAAAAAGATCTCTAAAAGAGACAAAGAAGAGCTTGAAAAGAAGTACGAAGGCGATCAGAAAGAATTGGACAAGGCCATGTATCAGCTCACATTGGATCGAATTACAGAAGATGAATTAAACGAATTGTCAAAAGATGATCTTGAAGTACTTGCCATCTACAGAGAGTTTACAAGCGGATATGCATTAACACCGCAAATTGTCAAAAATAAAGAAGTCACTCCTGAGGAATTCGCGGTTGTCAGCGAAAATCTTCAAATTCTTCAGGGTGTTGATACAACAACCGACTGGGAAAGGTATTATGCCTTCGGAGATACTTTGAAATCTGTGCTGGGTAATGTGACAAGCTCTGACGAAGGGCTGCCGGCCGAACAGCTTGAATACTATATGGCCCGTGATTACAGCCGTAATGACCGTGTAGGAAAAAGTTATATTGAGATGCAATACGAAGAAGTGCTACACGGCCAAAAGGCAAAAGTGAAAAATATTACAGATAAAGCCGGTAATGTCCTTGAAACTGTACCCATCACTGATGGACAAAGAGGAAAGGATCTTGTTCTGAGTATTGATATGGATCTTCAGAAGGAAGTAGAGAAAATCATTGAAGAGGAATTGCGTGAAGCAAAAGCATCTGCAGGTACTGCACTACTGGACAGAGCATATGTAGTGCTGATGGATCCTCATACCGGAGAGGTTCTTTCAATGGCCGGCAAAAAGATTGTAAAGGATAAAGAGACAGGCCAATCAGTCATGCAGGACGATGCATTAGGCAATATCACTACTACTTATAATGTCGGTTCTGCTGTGAAGGGTGCTACAATTCTTACCGGATATAAAACAGGTGCTATTACTCCGGGGACCGTTTTTTATGACCGGCCTCTAAAAATTAAAGGAACACCTGTAAAAAAATCCTGGAGAAATTTTGGCCCTTTAAATGATATCAATGCGCTTAAATTCTCATCGAATGTTTATATGTTTGAAACTGTTATCGATATCGGCGGCGGAAAATATGAGTATGAAAAGCCATTGTGGATAGATGAGCAAGCCTTTAGTACTGTAAGGGATTCCTTCGCTCAATTTGGGCTTGGAGTACGGACAGGAATTGATTTGCCAAATGAGCAAACAGGCTTTAAGGGAATGAGCAACCTTCCTGGTTTTATGCTTGACCTTTCGATTGGCCAGTACGATACCTATTCCAATATGCAGCTTGCCCAATATGTTTCGGTCATAGCCAATGGCGGAAACAGAATGGAGCCCCATATAGTAAAGGAAATCCGTGAGCCATTGATGGAAAATAATGAACTTGGACCTATTGTGCAGGAAATGGAGCCGAAAGTCCTTAATCGGGTAGAGCTTGAAGATGGCTGGATGGACCGGGTCCAGGAAGGCTTCCGCAGAGTCATGCAGGAAAAAGGCGGAACAGCATACGGTTTGTTTGGCAGTAAGGAATATAAGCCGGCGGGGAAAACTGGAACTGCCGAGGCATTTTACGATGGACCAGAGCGCAGCAAGTTTGGCAAAGAGCCGCCTGAGGTCATGAACCTAAGTCTTGTAAGCTATGCTCCGTCTGAAAATCCTGAGGTAGCCATGGCGGTATTAGTTCCATGGGCTTACCAGGGAAGCGTGGATCACGGAGCCAATAAAGAAATTGGCGAACGCGTTTTGGATGCTTATTTTGATCTTAAAAAGGAACGCCAAAAAAAGGGCAGTGATAGTGAAGAATCTGTTCAAAAAGTGGAAAATATAGATGAAGTACTTGAAGGACAGGAAGATGCCCGCAAGGAAGAGGATGAATAAGTGTTGCTAAACTGTCTCCCATTTAGGGAGGCAGTTTTTTTTATTTCACCTCATTATATGAATTGCAAACCGGCTATGATGGAAAGATAAATTCATGTTATACCTCTTATTCGACATAATTACACAAGAATCGTCCACATTTACAAAAGCTTTACAAACAGTTAAAACGGCGTTAACAGTCAACCCTTATTCTAATACTCGTAGGACAAAACAACCAATTTTCTTAGGGGGAATTCAGGAATGAAACGTCTTAAAAAAATGAGCCTTTTACTAATGCTGGCGGCTGTAATGGCATTCACTGCAGCTTGCGGAGGCGGAGATACAAATGAAGGTACAAGCGGAAATGGCGAAACTGGTGAAGAGCTGGAAGGCAGTGTAGTGATAGATGGTTCTGGAACTGTTTATCCATTTATGGCACGCATGGCTGAAAACTACATGGGAGAACAGGAAAATGTCTCTGTAGAAGTTAGCCGCTCCGGAACTTCAGCAGGCTTCAAGAAATTTCTTGCGGAAGACGGAACTGACTTTAATGATGCTTCCCGCTCAATTAAAGATGAAGAAAAAGCACAAGCAGAAGATCTTGGAATTGATGTCCAGGAAATGAAGGTTGCTTTAGATGGTATAACAATTGTAATTAATAAAGAAAATGACTGGGCTGCTGAGCTTACACAGCAAGAAGTTGTCGATATCTTCCTTGCCAGTGCAGGAAAGAAAAAATGGTCAGATGTTCGCCCTGACTTCCCGGATGAAGAAATTCAAACTTATGGCCCAAATGAAAACCATGGCACTTACGAATTTATGTTTGAAAATATTCTTGAAGAACAGGACCTTCCTGAAAATATCAACTTACAGCAGGACTACTCAACTTTAGTGGATCTTGTATCTAAAGATAAAAACGCTATCGGATTCTTTGGCTATGGATACTATGACAGCAACAAAGATAAATTGTCGGCAGTAAAAGTAGACTTTGGCAATGGACCAGTTGAACCATCATTAGACACAATCAAAGAAGACGGAGACTATGCTCCATTTACTCGCCCTGTATTCACATACCTGAATACAAATATGGCTAAAGAAAAGCCGCAAGTGCTTGATTATGCTATCTATACTATGGAAAATGCACAGGATGTTGCAGCAGAAACTGGATTTGCTCCATTATCTGATGAAGATATCCAGGCTTCTCTAGATGCTTTGAACGGATTGAAGTAAGTTTCAAGAAGTGTTGAAAACGGGAAGATGAGAGGGTAGACTTCTCATCTTCTTGCAGTGTTAAAAGTTTTTATGCGGGTATTATAAGCTAAATAGTTCTTCTATGGATGAGAGGGATGAAAGGGGTTTTACACTTGGCAAAAAGCGCTGTTCACGATAACGACAAAAAGTTGAATATACGTGAAATCATACAACAAAAGAAAAAATCTCGAAGTGTTAATAATTATACTGAAAAATTAATTCCAAAAATTTTATTTGGTATCGCAGCAATCTCTGTTTTGACTACTATTGGAATTGTACTTACTTTAATTACGGAAACAATCGCCTTTTTCAAAGACGTTCCTTTTATAGATTTTTTTACAGGCACTGAATTAAAGCCATTAGGTGCCAATGCTGTTTTTGGAGTTCTTCCTTTACTGACCGGAACAATCATTTCCACTTTAATAGCCATGCTTGTTGCCATTCCGGTGGGACTGATGACAGCGATATTTTTAAGTGAATACGCTTCAGAAAAAACAAGAAAAACCTTAAAGCCGCTTCTTGAAATTCTGGCTGGTATTCCTACTATTGTTTATGGGTTTTTTGCTTTTACATTTGTAACACCTTTACTAAGATCTTTTATTCCCGGCCTTGAACCAACGAATATTTTAAGCCCGGGGATTGTAATGGGAATTATGATCATCCCAATGGTAGCGTCCCTTTCTGAAGATGCAATGAGTTCTGTGCCAAATGCTATGAGGGAAGGTGCCCTTGCATTGGGGGCAACAAAGCTTGAGGTAACCTGGAAAGTGGTTATACCAGCAGCTATTTCAGGTATCATTGCTTCGTTTGTGTTAGGAATTTCTAGAGCAATCGGGGAAACGATGATCGTAACCATTGCGAGCGGAAGTTCGAAAAACTTTACATTTGATGTTACCCAATCCATGCAGACAATGACTGCTTATATTGTGGAAGTAACAGGCGGGGAAGCAGCCGCAGGTACAACATTATATTACAGTCTTTATGCTGTTGCTATGACATTGTTTGTGTTTACGTTAATTATGAACCTTCTTGCTCAGTATATCTCTCGCAGGTTCAGGGAGGAATATTAATATGAAATATGTAGATTCAGAACAAGTGCATAAAAAAATGGGCAGCCGTCTCCTTGCCAATAATATGGCGAAAACGATTTTCTTTTTGGCAACCTTGTTTGGTCTTGTAGTATTGATCGTCTTGATATATCGAGTCCTTTCAGATGGATTAGGCTGGATAAACATAGATTTTCTAATGAATCGCTTATCGACAGATCCTGAAAGAGCCGGAATCTGGGGAGCAATAACAGGAACACTATGGCTGATGCTTGTTGTTGCTCCCGTTACGATGATTCTTGGGGTAGGTACGGCTATTTATCTTGAAGAATACGCAGCCAAGGGACGTATTTCTTCTTTTATTAAAACGAATATCTCCAACTTGGCAGGTGTTCCTTCAGTAGTTTTTGGTATACTAGGACTAACTGTTTTTGCAAGAGCTTTGGATTTGGGTTCTGTAGTCCTTGCTGGCGGTCTTACTATGGCATTGCTGGTTCTTCCAGTGGTTGTTGTTGCCAGCCAGGAAGCAATCCGTGCTGTTCCCCAATTTTTAAGAGAAGCCTCTTACGGTATGGGAGCGACAAAGTGGCAAACCATTAAAAATGTAGTTCTTCCTGCAGCATTACCTGGAATCCTTACGGGGGTTATTCTTGCACTATCGCGGGCTATAGGCGAAACAGCGCCATTGGTTGTTATCGGTATACCGGCTTTGTTAATTCCTGTTCCTGATGGAATCTTTGATAAATTTACGATTTTGCCGGTACAGATTTATTATTGGACAATCGACTCTGCTCTAGTAGCAGAATATGCAAACCTGGCAGCTGCCACAATCGTTATTTTATTAATTGTTTTATTCGCGATGAACTCAATAGCCATCTTAATTCGGAATAAATTCCAAAAAAGATATTAGCCTGGGAGGTTTTATAAAATGCCTGTAGTGACAGAGAAAACAAATCCAAATGTAAAAAAAGAAAACATAAACCCAAATTCAACAGAAAACAAAAAAGTTGTTTATAATACAAAAGATCTTAACCTTTGGTATGGTGAAGGGCATGCGTTAAAAAATATCAATTTAGCCATTAATGAAAATGAAGTAACGGCCATTATCGGACCATCAGGATGCGGTAAATCCACATATATTAAAACTCTAAACCGCATGGTTGAACTTGTGCCTTCAGTAAAAATTTCCGGCGAAATCTTATACCGGGAGCGTAATATTCTTGATAAATCATTTACAGTGGAGGATTTAAGAACGAATGTGGGAATGGTTTTTCAAAAGCCAAATCCATTTCCAAAGTCCATTTATGAAAATGTAGCATATGGCCCGAAAATTCACGGTATTCGCGATAAAAAGATCCTTGATGAGATTGTTGAGAAGAGTTTGAGGGGAGCGGCAATCTGGGATGAGGTTAAGGATCGCCTGAACCAGAATGCGTATGGCTTATCAGGCGGGCAGCAGCAGCGCCTTTGCATTGCACGCTGTCTAGCAATTGAACCAGATGTCATCTTAATGGATGAGCCGACATCTGCACTTGACCCTATCTCTACCTTAAAGGTAGAAGAGCTTGTGCAGGAGCTTAAGGAAGAATTCAGTATTATCATCGTTACTCATAATATGCAGCAGGCCGCCCGTATTTCTGATAAAACAGCTTTCTTCTTAAACGGTGAAGTAATCGAGTTTGCCGATACAGATAAGATATTCTCTACCCCTTCAGATAAGCGGACTGAAGATTATATCACTGGACGATTCGGCTAATCTATTTTACTGGTTTGTATCAACGATTTAATTATTACTTTTAGGATGAAGGGGGATTACATTGATGGTGGTACGTGAGAGATTTGAATATGATTTGCAGGAGCTTCAAAAGAAACTGATTGAAATTGGCAATTTTGCAGGAGAGGCCTTGCATAGATCGGTTGAGGCGCTTGAAACCCAAAATATAGAATTGGCACTTGAAATCATTGATGACGATAACCAGGCAGATCTTTTATATGAAGAAATAAATGATTTAGCCATTCTGTTAATTGCCAAACAGCAGCCTGTAGCAATTGACCTTCGCCGCATCATTGTGGCAATTAAAATCGCGACAGACATTGAACGGATAGCAGACTTTGGAGTAAATATTGCGAAGTCTACAATACGGATTGGGTCAGAACCACTTATTAAGCCGATTGAGCATATAAAAGAAATGTACGAAATTTCCACCGAAATGCTTCGCTTATCATTGGAAGCTTTCACAGAAGAAGATATTACAAAGGCAAAAAAAGTAGCTGATATGGATGATCAGGTAGACGACCTTTATGGTGAAACAATTAAAGAGCTGCTGCAAATCAACCTGCAGAAACCGGAATACCTTCCTCAGATCACTCAGCTGTCTTTTGTTTGCCGATATTTAGAAAGAGCAGCTGATCATGTCACCAATATCTCTGAACATATTTTTTACTTGGTAAAAGGGCGTCAGTATGATTTGAATAATTAATAAGAAAAACGGAAGCGTCATGCCTCGCTAGCGCAGAAGGAAAAAAGCTAAAAGGATTCAGCTCCTTTTAGCTTTTTGTTATGACTTTAGCGATTTCTTTATAGCTCATGTCAGGGGTCAGCTCAAATGTGCCCAGCTGTATTTTTTTGCTGTACCCGTATTCTTCAAGGTAATTGCCGAAGTCTGCTGCCTGATCGACTACATTTCCCTTTTCAAGCTGTGCTGCGATTTCCCCAGGTGTCATGCCGCTCTCAATTGTAAGCTGATAGGCAGCCTGTGAGCCTTCTTCCAACTCCGTATCTTCCTCAGAAGGTTCTTCTTTTTCTTCCGTATTTTCATTTGCTGGATCTTCGGATTTAGTCCGCTGCTGAAGTAGAGTATATTCTTTGTCTGTTAAAACAGTATAGCCGTTCGCCTGAAGAAATTCTTTCGCGCTGTCTTCATCTATTTTTCTATTTTCAGACTGATTCGGTTTAATGAAAAAATAGGCTATGCCGAAGGCTATGACAGCCATAAGGATGCCAAATGCAAATGCCCGGGTATTTCTTTTATTCATATCCATGACCTCTAAATTTCATTTCTGTTTGAATAGTCCTTACTTCATCAGGAGAGAGTGATGATTGTCTGGCAATCTGCTCAACTGACAATCCTTGCCTGGTAAGCAGCATCACCTGATTTTTTATAATTTCATGAACTTCCCTTTTCACTGAGGAATGAGCAGAAGACTCTGCAGGAACGTGCTGAATAAAGGGGTCGTCAGCCACCAGCAGTTCTTCTTCCAATACTTTTAATTTCTTTTTAATCTGATACATTTCCTGAATCTGCTGCATGGACATTTGGTCCATTTCTTCGCGCAGCTCTTTATAAGGATCTTTCAAGAACACTGAAAGAACAAATAGCCCTATAGATATGATCAATAATGCCAGCATGATTGATTCCAAAAAAGTCACCTCATATTCATTGAACAGAAATATTTTACCATCAAAATTGACAAATTTCGATATGTAATCCACAAGCAGGTGAAAATTATAGCTTTTTGTCGCTGAAGCTCTGTCGAAAAAGCATCCCGGCAAACTTTGAAAAATTTTTTCTTATTTATTATTCAAGCAGGCATGTGCATTCGCAAGAAGCGACAATTTCCGTTCATTGTAGCCTATCCATATCAGTGATAACATTGAGCTATATAAATAGTCATAAAATTTTGCTTTTTGTCATATATATACCTTTTTTAGTGGCTTATGAAAATAAATACAAGAGGTGCCGGGTATGATCGATGAAATTATTAAGCTTCGCCGCAGGGGGCTTTCATTTCGCAAAATTGCCATTGAGCTTGATACAACAGTAGGAAAAGTGCAATACCAATGGACCAAACTTATCCAAAATAAAGAAAAACGCAACAGCGTGGACTCTGCCGGGAATAAAATAACCGCTGAAGAAAATGCACTTCCTAAACAAATGAAAGATCAATTGATATTAACACGCTTAAGAGCTGATAAGGTAAAAGTAATATGGAAATTATCTAGGCATAAAGAGAAGATGGCTTCACTTTACTTGGACGAGCCTGTCTCTTCCATGAGAAAATCTTTAAGAATCTATGATGTTACGGGGATCATTTTTGATGGCGCAAATGCGGTCTCTGATCATGAAGTAATCCTGTCCCATCAATCAGAGTGGATCTTCAAAGGGCTCAAACCTAGTAAAGTGTATTGTGTGGAGCTTGGCATAAAATTGACAGAATCTCATTTCTTTCCTTTGCTGCGCTCAGAAGCAATTCATACTTCTGAGGAAATGATTTATCAATCATCCGGAAAAGGCGATGCTGAGAAGCAGCCTGCTGAATGGACAGTGAATGTGAGTACATACACTTATTATGAATCAATGAGTGAAGGAGAAGGTAAAGAATGATAGAAACGGTAACTGCTGAGCCAAATAAAAAAAGCTGCCATAAAGGCTTACCTAAGATTCTTCTTCTTACGTGGGAATATCCTCCCCATGTTGTCGGTGGCTTATCAAGACATGTCCATGGACTCGCCGGAGGATTGAAACATGATTATGAGGTCCATATTCTGACAGCTAATCCAGGAAATCTTTCCAGCAATGAACGTAAAGACGGTATCTATATACATCGAGTTAAGCCGCTTAATGAAAAAGATCCTAACTTTTTGCATTGGATTTTAGGATTGAATTTGGCGATGGAGCAAAAAGCCAATGAACTGTCATCCTTCCACCACTTTGAGCTCATCCACGCACATGACTGGCTTGTGGGTGCATGCGGCCTGTCATTAAAGGAGAGTTTACAGTGTCCTTTAATTACGACTATACATGCAACCGAATATGGAAGGAATAATGGGATTTACACAGAATTGCAGAAGTTTATCCATAGAAAAGAAGAGCAGCTGATACTCGGATCAGATCAGGTTATTGTCTGCAGTGAATATATGAAGGAAGAAGTACTCCAGCAATTTGCTATTGAAAACGAAAAAATGTCTGTTATTGCAAACGGAATCAGCAAGGAACCCCTTCTTGAAGACGTTGACTCTTTATTGGAGGGGCTGCAGGTAAAAAAAGGCGGCAGACTGATATTTTCTATTGGGCGGATGGTCAGGGAAAAAGGGTTTGATACCTTGATCGAAGCAGCGCCTATTATAAAAGAAAAGTACCCGGATACTTATTTCATTATAGCCGGCAAAGGGCCTATGCTTGAAGCACATAGAAAAAAAGCGAAAGAACTGAATGTTGACGATGTAATTCATTTTCCGGGTTTTATTAATGATATGCAAAGAGTAGCTCTCTTTCTGAAGTGTGAGTTCGCTGTTTTTCCAAGTTATTATGAGCCATTTGGCATTGTTGCACTCGAAGCAATGATTGCCGGGAAACCGGCGATAGTATCTAACACTGGCGGGTTAAAGGGGATAATAAAACATGGATATTCGGGACTGTTCATGACACCGGGAGAACCTGGCAGTTTCACAGAGCAGGCTACCGCTCTCCTTGAAGATCCAAAAGCAGCCCTTACAATTGGCAGACAAGGTCAAAAGGTCGCAGAAAGCCTATTCAGCTGGGGACGCATTGCGGAGGAAACCAAAAGAGTATTCCAAGAAACCCTAATCAGCCAAAAGCTAGAAGACTTTGTTTAAAAAAATTATAGAAAAAGGTGCATGAAGATGAATACATTAAATTGGATTCAATCTGATGTTTATGAAGAAATGGAGAAAGCGCCGATCGGGAAATTGAAAATGATTCCGGGTTTATGGATAGACGGGAAGACTTACTGGATGGAGAATGGCAGTAAAGAGATATTTCCTGATGAAAATATTTCTGTTCAAATTAAGACAGAAAAAATCCACTCCAAAATTTCATATTTTAAAAGCTATATCACAAACCATGTGGACGAGCCCAGAATGATTAAGCTCTTATTGCAGCACAGACATGATTATTCTTCCCGTGAACATCTCTCGTTCATTTCTCCCGCAGAAAATGTCATCTTTCATTTGGCTGATTCCAAGCTGTTTTTGGTTAATGGCCAGCTAAACGGCAAAAAAATGGAAGAGTGTACGATTCAGCCATACTGGAATGTATACAGTGACCAAATTTGGAACTGCAGAAAGAAAGGAACTTTAAAATATCATCCGATGGTCCAGGGGAATGCCATAAGCGTCTTCTCCCTTAAAGCAGCATTCAATGGCAGAGGGACAATAGAAGGAGAATCATGGATTATTAACGGAGACAGCAAATCAGAAATCCTTCAGTATAACAACCTGCTAATAGGCAGGGTTAAAGAGGGTACTTTTAAAAAAACGTACTAGCATTTCGAATTAAAAAGTGATATTATAGAAAAGTCGTATGAACGAACTAGTTTGAACATAGTTTGGAGGGAAATTACATGCGTGTAAACATTACGTTAGCTTGCACAGAATGTGGAGATCGTAACTATATTTCTAAAAAAAATAAACGAAATAATCCAGATCGTCTTGAGCTTAAAAAATATTGCCCAAGAGATAAGCGTTCGACTACACATCGTGAAACAAAATAAGCGGTAGGATCATTCCTACTGCTTTTTTTGTTGACTTTTTTTATGGGTATACTTCCCTTTTTTGGATAAATTATTGAGGGGATTTGCATATGTCATCTTCTGTTGGAGGGTATGATATGGAAATGGATAAAAAGGCGCTTAGAAAGCAAATGCTGAATAGAATGAAGGAATTGAGCAAGCCTGAGTTTGAACAGCTATCCTATGAAATTGCCCGCAGCCTTTATAGCAGTCCTTTATGGCTTCAAGCTAAAACGATAGGAATAACGGTTTCAAAGCCGCCTGAAGCGGATACGTGGCAGATTATCAGAAAAGCATGGGAAGATGGAAAAAGGGTTGCTGTCCCGAAATGCATTCCCCACACAAAGCAAATGGTGTTCCGTGAACTGAAAAGCTTCAGGGAATTGGAGTCTGTGTACTATGGATTATGGGAACCAAGTCCAGAAAAGACAGATGAAGTTCGCAGTGAGGAAATCGAAACCTTAATTGTTCCCGGGCTCGCATACATGAAAAACGGCTTTCGCCTGGGGTTTGGGGGAGGCTATTATGATCGTTTTCTCGAGCACTATAAAGGAAGAACCGTCTCACTGGCTTTTGAACTGCAGATTTTAAACGGCTTTCCAGTGGAAAACCATGACAAGCCGGTGGAAATGATTATTACCGATCAGCAGGTTTGGGCATCCGGCAATGCTTGAATCTATTGTAATTATTATTTTTATATTGATCACAGCTCTAGCTGGATATTATTTCCGATTACTGACCTTTTCAGGCAGTATAGCCGCATTCATTGTAGGTGCGGCAACAGGATGGGGATTTGGTTTTTACGGTCTCCTTGTACTGGGGTTCTTCTTTGCGAGCTCAAGCTTTTGGTCAAAATTTAAAAGCCATAGAAAAGAGACATTCGAAAATAAGCATGCAAAAGGGTCAAGGAGGGATTGGCAGCAGGTGGCAGCAAATGGAGGAATAGCAGCTATTTCCAGCATACTCTATCTCCTGAATCCATCACCGGTTTGGCTAATAGCATTTCTAATTGGCCTGGCTGCAGCGAATTCGGACACCTGGGCATCAGAAATTGGTTCATTAAGTCAAAAATCCCCCATTTCGTTGAGGACCTGGAAGCCAGTAGAGACGGGAACTTCAGGTGCTGTCAGCATTCTGGGCACAATTGCAGCTTTGTCAGGTTCTTTTGCTATTGCACTTCTTTCATTTATGCTGTTCAGCGTTTCACTTTATGAGGTTATGCTGATTGGGATCTTTGGATTTGCGGGAAATCTGATTGATTCCATATTGGGGGCTTTTTTTCAGGCTGAATACAAGTGCCTGGTGTGCAATGAAAATGTTGAAAAAACCGAACATTGCGGACAGCCGGCCTTATTGGTAAAAGGAAGGCGTTTTGCAGATAATGACTTTGTTAATTTTTGTTCGGGTTTAGCTTCAGCCTCGTTGGGATTGCTTCTATTTATTCTATTGATATAGACGGACTGAGCTGCTGCTGTTCCTTACCTTAAAGTGAAAAGGAGAGTTGTTATGAAAATTCGGGTGAACAGAGTCGTGCTGATTGGAACTGGCTTTGTAGGCTCAAGCTATGCCTTTGCACTATTAAATCAGGGTGTTACAGAGGAATTGATTCTAATCGATTTAAATAAGGATAAATCTGAAGGAGATGCTATGGACTTAAATCATGGCATGCCATTTGCCCCTTCGCCAACATCGATCTGGTTTGGAGGTTATTCAGATTGCAAAGAGGCTGATTTGGTTGTCATAACTGCTGGAGCTAATCAAAAGCCTGGGGAGACACGTTTGGATCTTGTGGAAAAAAATGCGAAGATCTTTAAAGGCATTGTGAATCATGTCATGGACAGCGGTTTTGATGGCATTTTCCTGGTTGCGACAAATCCAGTAGATATTCTGACCTATGCAGTCTGGAAATTCTCCGGACTGCCAAAAGAAAGAGTAATTGGATCCGGAACGATACTGGATACGGCCAGATTCAGGTTTCTGCTCGGAGAGTATTTCAAAGTCGATACTCGTAATGTTCATGCATATATTATAGGTGAACACGGAGATACTGAATTGCCTGTATGGAGCCATGCTGATATTGCAGGGAAAAACATTGATGACTGGATAGGAAAAGAAGAGAATTTTAGGAAGGACGATCTTAAGTCGATATTCCTTAATGTCAGAGATGCGGCTTATCAGATTATTGAGCGAAAAGGGGCCACTTATTATGGAATAGCCATGGGTCTGGTCAGGCTGACGAAAGCAATCCTTCAGAACGAAAATTCGGTCCTTACGGTGTCAGTTTACTTAGATGGAGAGTATGGCCATGATGATGTTTACATTGGGGTACCTGCTATAGTCAATAGAAATGGCATTCGCGCCATTGTTGAACTTGACTTAAACAGCGAAGAAAAGGATCAGTTTACCCAATCAGTAAATGTTCTCAAGAAAACGCTGGAACCAATAAGGAAGGATTAGCCAGCTTGCATTGGGAGGCGAATTTTATTTTGTTATGAAGCATGGATAAAAATTATTTCCTCTTCTCACAATAAGGAAGAGGAGGGATTTTTAATGTCTCGATTACTATCCATATTTATGATAGGTCTTGGCACTTATTTTGCCTATCATAACCGTTATCGATTGATTAATGTTATTTTTGGGAATGTCTTTTTGCGGAAACTGCTAGTCACTTCAGTAATGAGTTTTCCGCTTGTCCGCGACAGGATGATGAGCTCTGTTTTCTCTTCTGGGCCCTCGGAAGGGCGGCAATAAAGAAGTAAAAAGACCGTAATGGTCTTTTTATTTTGGATAAATATTCAGGTGCTTTTTCTTTTACAAAAGGTTTCTTTTTTGCCTATAGTTAAATAAAGTATTGTAATCATTGAAACGTATAGAGAGTGGGGGAAGAATTGGCCGTTCAAGAGGATTATTTATTTTGGAAAATTGCGGATTATTTCATATCTGATCAGGGGTACAGAATGATTCAGCTATCTGGAGATCAGGATGAATTATGGCTAGAAAAGATGGAGCATAAAACGATAAAGGCAATCAGGCTCCTAAAATATAATCTTGACTGGAGCAATTGGATGCAGCGGGATATCGAAGTTACTTCCCAAAAAGCAGAATCTGTCAGGAAGCAGCTTGGTAAAAGGGAGCTGCCAGTATTAAATATCTATGTCACAAAGTACCTGCCTGTCGATGACTATGAATTCCGCATTACAGAACCCTTCATGCCTGAAAATGCGAAAGCCTCTGTCCAAACCCTAATCATTGAGTCCGGCAAACCGGATAGCCTAAGTGAGGTTGAGGCCATTTTCGAAAAGCCATTAACCCTACTGTCCGGAAATTATGCGGAAATGGATGTTGAAGCTCTGAAGCATGCTGCTCTTTCTAAAGCTGTGAAAACAGCAAAGAAAGAAAAGGAAATGTTTAATTTTGGGAAGCCATTTTTTACGTATATATTCATTTTTATTCAAGTTGCTGTTTTTTTAGTTTTGGAAGCAATGGGCGGGAGCACAGATACATCGACATTAATTAAGTATGGGGCTAAATTTAACCCATTAATTCTTGATGGGGAATGGTGGAGGTTTTTGACCCCGATTGTTCTTCATATCGGACTGCTCCATTTATTAATGAATACACTTGCCTTATTTTATCTTGGTTCGGCAGTGGAACGCGTGTATGGAAATCTAAGGTTCCTAGTTATTTATTTGGCTGCTGGTTTTGGCGGAACTTTAGCCAGTTTCATTTTTAGCCCTACCCTTTCAGCTGGAGCAAGCGGAGCTATTTTTGGCTGTTTCGGAGCACTTTTATATTTTGGGCTCATTTATCCTAGTCTTTTCTTCCGGACAATGGGATTTAATATACTTGTGGTATTGGGCATAAACCTTGCATTTGGATTTACCATTCCGGGGATTGATAACGCTGGCCATATCGGCGGGCTGATTGGCGGATTTCTTGCTACTGGAATTGTGCATTTTCCCAGGAAGAAGCGGCCATTGCTTCAGTTCCTGTTTTTAGCAGCATCACTCTGTCTGGCTGCTGGATTGTTGAAATATGGTTTCAATGAACCAGGAAGGCTTTTAAATGAACAGACTGCAATGGTGATGGCCCAGGAGCATATTAATGCTGAAGAGTTTGAAAAGGCTCGATCAATGCTTGCTGATTTTGTTAATGAAGGGAATGCCTCACCAGAGGCTTATTTCCTGTTATCATATGCGGAAATAAAGGTGGGACAACTGGAAGATGCGAAAGATCATCTTCTCCACGTAGTAAAGGAAGAAGCTGCTTTCCACGAAGCACATTACAATCTTGCACTGATCTATTTAGATGAAGAAGACCCGGAAAAAGCAAGATATCATGCTCAAAAAGCAGCTGGTCTTAAACCGGATCAGGAAGATTATCAAAAGCTTTTAAACCAAATAGAATAGAAAGACAGCTGGTATTATACTGAATTTTCAGCTTACTTCCTGGGAAATATAATCTTCATTTCCTGCGGATTTTCATTGAATCATGCCAATCATTGGTATGATTTTTTTTTTGCATGTCTATGATGTTGAATAGTATGCAAGGAAAAGAATGGAACAGAATGCTGAGGTGGGGATTTTGGAGAAAGTCAGAAAAGAGCCTGTAAAGGTTTCACTGAAAGAAAATATAGAATATCTTAAAGAAGCACTTGGAGTTGAAAAAAGCTTTGATGTGATTCAGCTGGATGTTGAATATGCAGAAAGGGAAATGGCTCTATATCTTGTAGATGGCTTTGTAAAAGACGATATTTTGCACTATCTGATGAAAATGCTTGCTGGATTGGATGCAGGCCAGCTGGAAGGGGATACACTTTCCCGGTTAATAAAAACGTATATACCCTACGTAGAGGTTGAAACCACTGATGATCTGGATAAAGTTGTGGATATGGTGCTGGCTGGTCCGACTGCTTTAGTTGTGGATGGTGTCGATGAAGTGATTCTCATTGATGCCCGTACATATCCGGTAAGAGGCCCGCAGGAGCCTGATATCGAACGTGTTGTCCGCGGTTCAAGGGATGGGTTTGTAGAAACACTTGTTTTTAATACTGCTTTAACGAGGAGAAGAATAAGAGACCGGACACTTCGCATGGAATATATGCAAGTGGGAAGACGGTCTAAAACAGATATTGTTGTCAGTTATATTGAAGACATTGCCGATCCTGAAATGGTTAAAAAAATAAAGGAATCAATTTCTAAGATTGACACTGATGGATTGCCAATGGCCGAAAAATCAATAGAGGAATTCATTTCCGGCCGGCATTGGAATCCCTACCCGATGGTAAGGTATACCGAAAGGCCTGATACAGCAGCAACCCATCTTTATGAAGGGCATGTATGCATTATCGTCGATGGTTCGCCCAGTGTGATCATAACACCGACAACCTTCTGGCATCACCTGCAGCATGCTGAGGAATACCGTAATAAGCCCCTTGTAGGTGCATATTTGCGATTTGTCCGATTTTTGGCTGTCTGGGCCTCCATTTTTCTTTTGCCTTTATGGTACTTATTTGCAATACAGCCACAGCTGCTGCCTGATGCATTATCATATATCGGGCCGAATGAAACAGGACAGCTGCCATTAGTCATTCAGTTCCTTATGATAGAGCTCGGTTTGGATATGCTGAGGATGGCCGCGATCCATACTCCATCCGCGCTGGCGACTGCACTCGGACTGGTAGCTGCACTGATGATTGGACAGGTAGCTGTTGAAGTTGGATTGTTCATTAATGAAGTAATTCTTTATTTAGCAATAGCAGCAATTGGAACATTTTCAACACCAAGCTATGAAATGAGCCTGGCCAACAGGCTGATAAGAATCGCCTTGCTGATTGCAACAAGTATTTTCCATACTTATGGATATGTAGCTGGCATCATGCTGCTGATAATCATGCTGGCAAGAATGAAGTCTTTTGGAGTGCCATACCTGTGGCCATTCATCCCTTTCAATTTGAGAGCATTCAGGGATGTATTGCTCAGATCGCCAATACCATTGAAGAACAGGCGGCCGCGTTTTCTGCATCCAAAAGATCCAGATCGCTAAATCTAAAAAATCCCTCACTGGCTGCTGTGCCGGGAAGGGGTTTTTTAGATTAGCCCAGGAATCTTATTTATTTGCGGGAGCTTGTCCATCTTGAGAAGGTTGGAAATTTAGATTATACTTTATTGAGGTATAAACTTATCGATAGGGCAGAGGTACAGAATGAAAACCATTTATGATATACAGCAATTTCTTAAGAAATATGGGACAATCATCTACATAGGGGATCGTGAAGCTGATTTGGAGCTTATGGCTGCAGAATTAAAAGAGCTATATGATTCTCAGCTTATTGATGTGAAAGATTACCAGAGCAGCATCTTGATTTTACGGACTGAAATTCAGAATCTTAAAGAGAAAAAATAGACAGAAAAGGTGATGGAGTTTGGCAGAAAAATGGCTGGTTGGGGTAGATTTAGGCGGAACAACTACAAAACTTGCTTTTATCAACTACTATGGGGAAATCATTCATAAATGGGAAATTCCCACTGACAATAGTGAAGAAGGAAAAAATATTACGATAAATATAGCTAAAGCCATCGATCTTAAATTGGAGGAACTGGATTTAAGCAAGGATAAAATCATCGCCATTGGCATGGGGGCTCCAGGTCCTGTAAATCTGGCAACAGGTGTTGTATATAACACTGTTAATTTAGGATGGAAAGATAATTACCCTCTGAAGGATTTGCTTGAAGTGGAAACATCCCTTCCAGTCATCATTGATAATGATGCTAACTGCGCGGCTCTGGGCGAAATGTGGAAGGGAGCCGGAAATGGCGCTAAAGATCTTGTATGTGTAACACTTGGCACAGGTGTCGGCGGCGGCGTAATAGCCAACGGAGATATTGTGCAGGGAGTCAGCGGAGCTGCAGGTGAAATTGGCCACATTACTTCCGTTCCTTTTGACGGAGCTCAATGCAATTGCGGAAAAACGGGCTGCCTTGAAACAATAGCATCAGCTACAGGCATTGTCCGGCAGGCTCTTGAAAACCTAAAATCGGGTGGAGAAGGGGTTCTTTCCAATTTGTATAAGGAAAATGGGTTAATCACCGCAAAAGATGTTTTTGATTCGGCAAGGAATGGGGATGAAGCATCTCTTCTGGTTGTCAATGAAACAGCTATGCACCTTGGATTGGCATTGGCAAATATTGCAAATACCTTAAATCCGGAAAAAATAGTATTAGGCGGAGGAGTATCTAAAGCAGGGGATGTCCTGCTGAAGCCTGTTATTGAAAACTTCGTTAGATTTGCGTTTCCAGGAGTGAGGGATTCTACAGTCATTGATATTGCGACTTTGGGCAATGATGCCGGCGTAATTGGAGCAGCCTGGCTTGCTAAAAATAAATAAATTGAGTAAAAGTACCTGATTGCTTGCAGGTGCTTTTTTCATTGCTCAAAACAGTGAGAGTCTTTAGACACTGCGGAATCCTTTTTCATATCTGCAATTCAAATTTACACAGGTAAACAGTCATTTTTTTTTCTTTTTTTCATAAAATTGAAATGATGGAAAGGGGGATAAAGATGAAAGTCAAAGTCCGGTCCGGAGACTCCTTATGGTATTACAGTCAGCTCTTTATGGTGCCAGTCAATCTCATTGCTGATTCCAATCCCGGTGTTAATCCTGCATCGCTGCAGATAGGCCAGGAAATTAATATTCCCGGCTTTACATTGCAAAATTATACGGTTAGACCAGGAGACACCTTTTGGAAGCTGAGTTCTTCCCGAAACCTTTCTGTAGATGCTGTTCTCCTGGTGAATCAATCCCTTAATCCCACCAGTCTGGCCACAGGTGGAGCCATAAAGCTGCCAAGGAGGGTAATATCTCCAATTGTATCAGGCAGGAGAAATTATGACTATAAAGCTTTAACAGCTGATATTTCCATGCTGTCAGATATTTATCCATTTATAAAGGTAAATACAATTGGCCGAAGTGTCCTTGGGAAGCCAATTCAGGAGATACGCCTGGGAAAAGGGAATAAGAAAGTGCAAATTAATGCATCATTTCATGCAAACGAATGGATTACCACCCCTATATTAATGGCTTTGCTGAACAGCTTTCTCTTATCCATAACAAATGTCCGGCCGATAAGAGGGATTTCTACAATGCCTTTATATAATTCCGTTGACCTTTCCATAGTTCCAATGGTGAACCCAGATGGAGTAGATCTCGTCTTAAATGGGCCACCACCAGAACTCTCGGAAGAAGTGATAGCTATAAATAGAGGAAGCACTGATTTTTCAGGCTGGAAGGCTAATATTAGGGGTGTTGATTTAAATAATCAGTATCCTGCCAAATGGGATTTTGAGAAAGAGAGAACTGAACAAAATGCCCCGGCACCAAGAGATTATCTTGGGGAAGCCCCGTTAACGGAACCAGAAGCCATCGCAATGGCGGAATTGGCAAGTGATAATCAATTCGATCGAATGCTTGCCTTCCATACACAAGGAGCAGAATTTTATTGGGGATACGAGGGATTGGAGCCGCCGGAATCACAGGTACTCGCGCTTGAGTTCGAACGTGTCAGCGGGTATAAGGCAGTTCAATTCATTGATAGTTTTGCGGGTTATAAGGATTGGTTCATACAGGAGTTCCGGAGACCGGGATTCACAATTGAACTTGGAAGAGGCATCAATCCGCTGCCCCTGTCACAATATGATGATATTTATGAAGAAGTGCTGGGCATTTTTCTTGCATCGCTTTATATGTGAAAAAATAACCTTGAAAATGTTTCTTTATTGTATTTTAATCAAACAGACATTAAAATAACTATCATACTAACTTCACAAAGCCAATAGTTCGATGATAACCAGCCGATTTTCCAAATCGAAGACGGAAAAACGGCTTTTTCCTATTAAACACATTTATTCTATTATTTTTGAAACATTTTCATGCTGTTTACGTACTTATATTTAAGGAGAAAAGGAGGTGCGGATGTGTTGAACACTCAATCTACATATCAAGGGAAGTTTCTTTTTTTATTTTTTATTCTGATGGTTTCACTATTTTTAATAACCGGCTGTGTAAAGCCGGAAAAAGCTGAGATGAAGCAGAAGATGAATCAAGAAATTGAAATCTCTGAATCGTCCGCACCACCTGATAATGCTGAAAATAAGAGTGTTAAGCCTATCCGGATTAAAGAAGGGGAATTTCAGGGAGCAAATGGCTGGCTCAGCGATAACAAAATTGTTTACACTGTAAATGAGGGAGCAGCTTCCAGGGTTTTTTCCTATAACCTCTTTTCAGGCGATCAAAATCTGCTCTATGAAAGTTCACATCCGATTGCTTCCGTAACGGTCAGCCCAGCTGGCAAATACATTCTGATTCGAACGTCACCAGGCACCTATGAAGGAACTTTAACCGTTATAAAAGCAAATGGGAAAGCTGTTTGGGAGAAAAATATTTCAGGCTTTGACTTCGCTGTTGAGTGGAACCCTTATCATGAAGAATCATTATTAATTGCTTCATTTACTGAAGACTGGGATTTTACTTCCTACCATATCGACATTGCAAAAGGTACATCAGAAGAATTAAACTTAAGGGAGCCTTTTGCCAAATGGGGGGATTCAAATCATCTTTTCTTCCTTGATTGGGACAATGAAAATCCGTCACTTTTTGCACCGCTGGTTAAACAATCTATTGAAGGAAATAATGAAACCCAGGTTGAGACAGACATTTTTCAATTCGATTCGGCCAAAGACAGGTTCATGACCATCACTGTGCCAGCAGATCAGTCAGACCAGGCTATGTATACTTTTATGGATAATGATTTCAGGAAGTTATCTTCAATCTCAGTACCTCATTTGACAAGGTTTTCGGATTGGCTGGTACCGTATTATGACTGGACTCCTCAGGGAATCATAACTTTTCAGCCGTTGTATAGCGCTGAAAGTGATATGTATGCAGGCGGATTTCAGCTTATATCAGTTGACAGTGAAACAGGAGATAAGGAAGTGCTTCTGGAAGATATGGAAAATGCGCCGCTCAGCTGCTCACCCAATGGTACAGCCTGTTTAGCGGGTTTTTATCTCGAAGAATTAATAATGACCGACAGAAGAGAAGTCTTTCGGTTAATAGAACATAATGATAAATCAAGTTAGATAAAGGAGTAAAAATATGGCTATTGCAGACGTTACAGTCATTCCAATTGGAACCGAAACGCCAAGTGTCAGCAGTTATGTGGCAGACATTCAGCGTGTATTAAAAAAATATGAAGAAAGCGGCAGAATCCGATTTCAGCTGACACCCATGAATACTATTATTGAAGGGGAGCTTCCTGATTTGTTTGAGGTCATCCAGGCAATGCATGAAGTCCCTTTTGAAAAAGGCCTAATGAGGGTGGCGACCAATATTCGCATTGATGACAGACGTGATGTTAAAAGGAAAATGGAAGAAAAGGTACAAAGGGTTGAAAGTCAGTTAAATGGCTAAAAATAAAAGGGCTGCCCATTGAGGGAAGCCCTTTTATTTCTTTAAGATTGAAGCCTAGTGAACAGCAGGATATCCACTGTTAATTATGGTCATTACAGAGAACCATCCGAAAACGGCAAGTGTTCCTACAGCAAAAACCAAGCCAAGGAAGTTCTTGTTTTTCAGTGCGCTAAACGCACCAAAAGCTGCAAGAACTGCGACTAATGCAAAAATGATTGGTAGTCCCATTAAAACAGCCCCCTTTATTTCGTGATCAGCAGGCAAAAGCCAGATCAAAATCATTCTTCAGGTTATATACCCATTATGTAAAACCCAAGTATATACATTCGTCCTTTATTTTATATTTTTTTCTTCTATTTGTCGAGGTCTAAAAATGACACTTGTATGTCATATGCTTCAGCAATGCCGTTTATTAAATCCTTTAAGTGAAGTTCTGAAAAATAAACCAATGGCATTTCTTCTTCTTTTGCCGTAAAGACTAAATGTTCCTGAAATTGATAGACAGCCATCCGTATATCTTCCGCACTGCCCCCGGTTATAGTAAAGGCGCTAAGGAGCTCAGTGTACAAGCAGAATCCGCTGTCTGTTTCTACGGCAAAGTCATCAAAAGTTTCTCCCTTTACACCAGATTTTATGTAACAGAGGGTAAAAAATTCTTCGAACAGCCCGGCTTCGGCAAGTATACTTCTTGTAAATTCTGTATGAGCCATCTGCTCAAACAGAAAAGTGCTCTGCTGAAAATCGAACAGTTCAGTCTCTTTTTTTATTAGATCCATGAATTCGGGCACATCTTGAATAATATAGCTGGCTTCAACGCCATAAAGGATTTTCATCTTATTCTCCTTTTGCAGATTTAAGGCATTCCATTCTGATATAGTGTAAAATAATAAACAATTAATCCAACACTGGGAGGTGTAAGCAATGGAATGGAATCAGATCCCTCTTGGCCCATTGCAAACAAACTGTTATGTTCTTTCAAATAAAAATAAAGATTGTTTAATCTTCGATCCGGGTGAAGAGAGCAGAAAACTAAGCGGTATTATTGAGCAAAAGGGACTAAATCCTTTAGCTGTAATTCTTACTCATGCCCACTTTGATCATATTGGCGCTGTAGACGAAATACGAGATGCATTTTCTATTCCTGTATACATACATGAAAAAGAAGCAGCGTGGCTTCCAGATCCAGCCTTAAACGGTTCTCACCTTTTCAAAATAGGCAAGCTTATAAAAGCAAGGACCGCCGACCATATTATAACAGGGGAACAAGAGTTGAGCATAGGTGAATTTAATTTGAAAATTCTAGAGACGCCAGGCCATTCTCCCGGCAGTATTTCGCTGTATTTTAAAGATGCTGATCTCGTGGTTGCCGGTGATGCGTTATTCAGCGGGAGCATCGGACGCACAGATCTGCCGGGCGGCAATCATCAGCAGCTTCTTGAAAGTATACATAATAAGCTCTTAACATTGCCTGAAGAAACAGAGGTACTGCCCGGACATGGACCGGTTACGACAATTGGACAGGAAATGGATTCCAATCCATTCCTGAATGGGTTCTGAATGAAAAATAGAAAAGCCCTTCTCCAATGAGAAGGGCTTTTCTGGGGGATGTTTTATTCATATAAAATGGGAGGGGATATAGTTAAGCTACTACCCTAACAATATAACAGAGAAAACACTATGTCAATAGTGAAAACAGTGATCAAAACAGAAGAGCTGGCTGTATCCAATAAGCTAGAATTTTTTATAAAAGGGAGTTCTTATGCGGGATTTTTTTATGAATTTTATAAAAAATACTCCTCAACAAATGATCAGCTATGCTGAATATATCCAGCAGGCTCTGTATCATTCCGAATATGGTTATTATATGAAAAATACACCAAAAATTGGGCCTGGAGGAGATTTTATAACAAGCAGCAACATTTCTGATATATATGGAAGGACCATTTCAAAGTGGTTTTTTCAGAAGGCGAAGGAGTATAAGCTGCCTTTTCAGGTCTGCGAAATAGGGGGCGGAAATGGGCGTTTCGCCAGAGCTTTCATTGATGAATGGAATCTTATTGCTGATGAAGAGCTTCATTACTGCATTCTTGAAACAAGCCCCTATCATAGGAAGCTGCAGCAGGAACAGATTGCATTTTCTGATCATATCAGGCAAATAGTTAGCTGGGATGAAATTACCCCTTTTTGCGGAATGATTTTTTCAAATGAGCTGTTTGATGCCTTGCCCGTACATGTGGTTGAAAAAAGGAATGATCAATTGCATGAAATTATGGTAACCATAAAAGAAGGGGAGCTTGCAGAGAAAGCTGTGCCATTAACAAATGGAGATATTTGCTTATTTCTTGAAGAAAGCGGTTTGTCACTTAGCAATGGCCAAAGAATTGAAATTCCTCTGCAGATGGAACAGATGATCCAGAGCTTGTCTGCTGCTCTGGATAAAGGCATTGTATTGACTGCCGATTATGGATATACAGATGGGGAATGGCAAGAGCCGATGAGAAGGGATGGAAGTCTCAGAGGTTATTACAAGCATTCTTTAATCAATAATGTACTGGAGCACCCAGGAGAGATGGATATAACCAGCCATATCCACTTCGATTCCCTGATCCGCATGGGAGAAAAGGAAGGGCTGAATTTCCAATTTAAAATGAGGCAGGACGAATTTTTGCTGTCTGCAGGCATTTTACAGGATCTTGAAGATCATTATGATCCTAACCCGTTTTCTCCTATCAGCAAAAGAAACCGGGCAATCAGAAGTCTGATTATGCCTTCAGGCATGAGTACAGCATTTCATCTGGTACTTCAGGCAAAGAAAATATGAGAAAAATAAAAAAGCGATGGATTCATCGCTTTTTTATATCGGCTGTTAGTGGCCGCCCGCGCCAGGAGTCATCATAAATGTTGACCAATAAGTGAAGCCTACGAAGAAAACGGTTAAGTATGCTCCAAAAACATAAATATACATACGTTCGGAAAGCTTTAAGTAGCTTAAAAGCAGGAAAAATCCTGTTTGGCCGAAGAAAATCAAGGACGTTGTATACATATCGCCAAGGTAAAACATAACGGCGAAAATTCCCGTCCAGAAGCCTAATACTCTGTACATACGATCCATATGTATCCCTCCTTTTACCCTTACAAGTCCATCACTACAATATTATAAAGTAAATGCTCAATAAAAGTAAATAATGGTTTCAAAATAGTCCAGAAAAGAACAGGAAAAAACGTTATGCTTTTTGAGCTTGTTTTTGCCCGGTTCTTTTTCAGGGTGTTCTTTAGTTCCCAACAATTGCATGGTAGGAGCATGCTTCACACCCAGTCAGCATATTTTGCTTTTCCACCAGCTGAATAGAATCAAACAAACTTTCAAACATACCCTTCAAATATTCATAATGCATATTGCACACAGGCTCTGCTTGCCGAGCTGCAACCTCTTTAAATGGGCAATTATAAATTTGGAAATAGATAATGGTCTTTTCGTCATTTGCATCAAATTCAGGGTGAAAGCCTGACATATCAGCAGCATGCTTTAGGATGTTTAATTTCTGGTCAAAGGTAAGTTTTTCTGTGCCTGCAAATCTTTTAAGCTCTTGCTGGATCAGTTCTCTGCCAAATTTCTTTCCTGTCGAATATAGTGCCGTTCTGCCTTCTTCACCTAACTCCAGCATTGTCTCCATGGCTATTTTGGCAAGCATCTGATAATCCCTGTAAGGAAAATACAGCTGAATTACATCATCAGATAACCGATATAACCGGCTTGGCCTTCCGCCTTTGCCTGTTTTTTTTGTTTCAGATACAAGCATATTGACATCTTCGAGCTTGGATAAATGCAATCTTGCAACATTGGGATGAATGCTGAAATTATCTGCAATCTCCTGTACGGTCACATCTTTATGTCTTTTCGTAATGTATTGATAAATATAATAGCGGGTTGGATCGGATAACACATTAGTTATTTTTAATGTTTGCTCCATTTATTGTCACCTCAAAAGGGTAAATTATTCCCGAGGTCATCAGCTGTCATTTATATGATTGAGCTGGCGCCTTCCTGGCCTGCTTCCATTATAATACAGTCAATTGAGGTTAACACTGTAATCACTATAAGTTTAGAAAATGTTCACAAATGAAGTTTAATTACTTATACAATAATGTATACATTACTTATACAAATAATGTACAATGAGTGTGGAAATACTAAATTTGTGAGGTGAAGAGGTATGAGCCAATTGACATTTTTCACATATCCCAGCTGTACTTCCTGCAGAAAGACAAAAAAATGGCTGACAGCACATTCAATTGATTTTGAAGAAAGGCATCTCTTCAGGGAGACTCCATCACCAGGAGAATTACTAAAAATCCTTTCCTTAACAACAAGCGGACTTGACGAGCTGCTAGCGACCCGCAGCCAAACCTTCAAAAAACTGGAACAGAACCTTGAGGAATTATCTTTATCGGAAGTGGTGCAAATGGTAATTAAGGAGCCAAAACTGCTGAGGAGGCCGATACTGACAAACGGATATAAAATTGTCATAGGCTATAATCCGGATGCATTTAAGAAGATTGCGAAATAGATTTTAAGAGGAATGCGAATATAATGCGCATTCTCTTTTTTTGAAGTGAAAAAGGAAGGAACATCTGGTGTCCTTCCATGATTACTGGGCTAGCAGGATTCGAACCTGCGCATGACGGAGTCAAAGTCCGGTGCCTTACCGCTTGGCTATAGCCCATCGATTCATTTGGTACACTTTTAGTATGAAAAGAATGAAATAATTTATTCACAAATTCGTCAAAAAGTATTGCCGGAATATGGAGGTAATGCTCGGGATTAGTCGAATAATAATCTATAACAATTGAAAAAGGTGGTGCAAAAGTAGTTGAGTTTAATTGAAAGAATGGCAGAAAGGATTATTAAAGACGCAGTCAGAAGCCATGCTTCCGACATCCACATTATTCCCCGAAAAAAAGACACACTGATTCAGCTGAGGTTCGGCAGCCAATTGACCCCCAGGCTGTATCTCCCCAAAGAAGAGTGCGACAGACTGATTTCTCATTTTAAATTTACTGCTTCGATGGACATTGGTGAAAAGAGGCGGCCGCAAAGCGGTGCCTATTCTCTGGAAGTAGATGGACAAAAGATTGGACTGCGATTTTCAACCCTCCCATCAAGCCACAGTGAAAGCCTCGTTATCAGAATTTTGCCCCAGCAGGAACAAATTCCTTTTTTTCAAATCAGCCTTTTTCCAGACATGACCAGAAAAATGCTTGCATTGCTGAAGCATGCTCATGGATTAATTATTTTCACAGGCCCAACCGGAAGCGGAAAAACCACAACATTGTATTCTCTGCTGAATGAAACCTCCCATATGTTCCATCGCAATGTGATCACCCTGGAAGATCCGATTGAAAATGAGAATGACTTGGTCCTTCAAGTTCAAGTCAATGAGAAAGCGGGCGTATCTTATTCCGCAGGCTTGAAGGCAATCCTTCGCCATGATCCCGATATCATTATGGTGGGTGAAATCAGGGATGCTGAAACTGCGAAAATTGCAGTTAGAGCAGCGCTCACAGGTCACCTTGTGTTAAGCACGATGCATACTCGGGATGCTCAGGGGGCTGTATATCGTTTAGCTGAGTTTGGGGTGAATATGATGGAAATTGAGCAGACCCTAGTGGCTGTCACGGCTCAGCGTCTTGTCGAATTGAATTGCCCATATTGTGAAGGGGAATGTTCTCCATTCTGCTATGGATACGGCAGATGGAAAAGGGCAAGTGTTTTTGAACTTCTTGCAGGAAAAGCGCTTAATGCCTCCATAAAGAAGGCAAGAGGTGAAATCAGCCTTGTTAAGTATCGCACTCTTAAAGAGGTAATAACTAAAGGGATTGTTCTTGGATACATAAAGGAAACTGAGTACAGCAGGTGGGTGCACGACAATGCAGAAACATAAATGGACCATTCAAGAACAGGGTTTGTTTCTGAAAAATACAGGTGAACTGCTGTCCAGAGGGTACCCTTTATCTGAGGCACTGGAATCACTGATGCATCAGCTGCCGCCAAAAAGAAAACATGAAATCAGCCAGTGCCTCTCTCAGTTGAAAGAAGGCTTTCCTTTTTATCAAATCCTTGCAGACATGAACTTTAATAAAAATCTGATTGGCTATGTTTATTTTGCTGAACAGCATGGCGGCCTTGCTTCCGCATTTCTTGAAGGAAGCGAAATGGTGCTGAGAAAAGGAAAGGACATTGAAAAATTGCAAAAACTGATGGCCTATCCTATTTTCCTGATGTTCATTACCGCATTCCTATTTGTTTTCGTTGATAAAGTCCTGCTGCCCCGTTTCTCTTCCTTATTCGTTTCCATGCACCTTCAGCCAAATTTCTTCACAAAAGCCGTATATTTGATTGGGGACCTTCTCCCATTGTTCATTCTGATTGTACTCGTCGTTTTAGTCACTTTGCTTATATACTATTTTTTTAGATTCAGAAAACTTTCCCCTATCCAGCAAAAGAAAGTCATGGTAAAAATTCCTGCAGGAGGCCATTTTCTTCGCCTTTACTACACTCATTTCTTTGCTGTACAGCTCAGTCACCTTTTAAATGGCGGCCTATCCATACATGAGGCGTTTAGTCTTTTTGAGAAAAATGATAAGCAGCCTTTTTACAGTGCCCTCGGTGAAGCCGTGAAAATCAAACTCCGTGAGGGGAATAGGCTTGAGGATATACTAATGAGATATCCTTTTTTTGAAAGGGAATTGGCCAATATTATAATACATGGTCAAAAAAATGGCAGGCTGGACCAGGAATTATCTTTTTTCAGCAGTCACTGCCTAAAAAAATTGGAGGAAAAGACAGAAAAACTCCTAAAAATGATTCAGCCTATTTTATATATATTTATTGGGTTTTTAATTGTCTCAATGTATTTGGCGGTTCTGCTGCCTATGTTTCATCTATTGGAGGGATTTTAATGAAATGGCGCATAGTAAAGAACAATGACAAAGGGTTCACACTCATTGAAATAAATAGGGGTAATAACCCCCTGAAGTTAATTAGTTGCTTTTTTAGTCCGGTGCCAGGCGTATGGATCTGGATCAATGGGGATAGCTACCTCAAGAGGAGCTCCTCTTAAATTTGATAGCAGCACTAGCCGATCCATGTAGAGAATGGCTTTAGGAAAAAGATCACCAAACATTTTCGCTTTCTGTAAGGGAGTAAATTCTGCTTCAAAGTTTTCCGCAGCTTCTAATGCTTCAAGTACTAAATCATAAGACCAGGACTCGTTTTTTAACAACTCTAGCTTTGCTTTTAAAGGCTGGATGATTTGTTTTATATTATCGATTTCATTTTCTATTTCAAATTGTTTTTTCGTTAATTGTTCTTTGGAAAAAGGGCTATCTAAGAATAAGTCGAGTAAATTGTCTAGTTTTGCTTGTTGCTTGGTCAGCTGGCTCTCGTTTGCCTTCAACTGCTTTTCTAATATCTTGATTTCAGATTCATCTTGGTTAAGGTCGATGTATTTTCTTGCTGTTTCTTCCGACAGGAGAATTTCCTTTATCGCCTGCATGATATTGTTTTCGAAGCGAATAGTGTTAATACTGATGTCACAAACAGACTGATCCTTCATTCTCACTCTTCTGCCGTGTTTTAAATAATACCTTGGTGTTTTACTGGTCCCGTGTTGGGATAGTAATACTTTTCTGCCACATTCACCGCAAGTAACTGCAGTTCTTCTGAGAATATGAAGGTCATCACGCTGCCGGCTCGTAGCCTTAAACTGCTTACTGCGTTTTTCCCTTTCCTTCTGTATTTTTTCCCATGTATCCTTTGATCTAAGCGGTGGATAAATATCGTCCAGCGTAATAGTTTCCCCGTTTGAAAAGGTTTTTTCCATGACACCGTGGAAAGCCTTTGAGATAAGACGCCGATGAACTAATGTTTCATTCCATGGCGTGCCTGATGGAGTCTTAGAAATTTTATTTAATTCATCACCAATGGACTTCATCCCCAGCTGCTGATTTAAATACAAATCATCAATCATAGGTATAACCCAGGACCATTTATCATCGATTTCATACTCCTGTGTTTTCTTATTAAAAAGATAACCGATAGGTGCTTTTCCCCATCCCTTTCCTTCTCTCATACGCTGGCGCTTTCCCCGCATCATTCGGCGGACAATCGCCTTTTTTTCGCGTTTGGCAATAAGGTTTTTGATATCGCTGATGAACTCCTCATCCTCATTGGAGAGATCTACGATATGTCCAGGTTCAGCTATCTTGACACCATTATCTCTCAAAGTAGATTTTAAGTATTCCCAGGCTATAGTGTCCAGCCTGGAAAGACGGTCCTGGTCGATACAGAGCACTACATCGATTCTGCCTTCCTCGACTAGATCCAGAAGAGCATTTAGCCCCTGCTTGTCCAGTTTGCCTCCTGAATCAACGTCTTTGAACTCCTTAACGATAGTCCAGCCCTGCGAGTTTGCATAGTTGGTCAACTCCGTTCTCTGGGCAGAAAGGGAGTAGCGGTCTTCTTGCAACTTTGTACTCACGCGATAGTACAGTGCTGTTCTCATTTTTTTTCACCTCTTCTATTCTTGCGCACCTACTCATTATAAAGTGAAGATGGGACAGACAATGAATCCAATTTTATGAAATAGAGTTCTTTTAGTTCCTGATATTTTCAATGATCATTTTCATTTGGAGCAAATGTTCAAGATCGTTTATGTTAATGACGAATCTTCTGACATCGTATGGGTCAACATCATATTGGTACAGCATCTCCTTGACGCTTTTCAGATTCACACAAAAGTCATTAGGCATTAATGGGTTCAAAAATAAATCTTGATAGAAGACAGGGGCGTCTGTGCTTAATTCCCGGTACTCGCTATAGGGAACTAAATCAAACTCTGCATCAATCGAGAATTCTTTAAATTTGCTACTCCATTTTACATCCCTTTTATTTAGGTGGATGGCATACCAGATAGGGACGACTTTGCCTTCGGATTCCGTGTAATAGACTATATTTCTCTTAACCTTCTTTTCTTTAAAACTAAATTCCTCAATCTCTTCAGAGGAAAAAAGATCTTCGACATGGGGATAACTACTTGAAGCGTTACCGGTTGGAACCTCTAGTTGCGGATAAAAATATTCCAAATCCGTTCGTTCAGTTTGTGATTGAAAAATTCTTTGCTTTATTTGCTCAAAACGCTTTCTTGCAAGTTTTGAACTCACTTTAAAGGTATTTTGAATCATTAAAACAATTTGATACTCATACTTTGGAAGTTCCAGATCCTTTAACATGAAAAACGGAATGGCTGCGTACATCTGAAATTGATTTGCCTGAAATTCCTGTAATTCCCGAAAAGGTTTATTGGGCATATTGAACTGATCCCCACAATGGAGAGCGGTATGTCCAAATTCATGAAAAAAAGTTTCTCTCTGATTCTCTTCCGAAGCATCGGATTTGAGAAATACTAATGAGTCATCTTCATCCCAGATTGCATTTTGAGGACCTTCAGGAAGTGAGTACTCGACATTTATGTTGAATGCTTTTGCCACTCTGTGAATGTCCAAATCTGCTGAGGTCAAAATACCCTTTTCTTTATACATTTCCTCAATTTTTCTCTCCAGCTCAGTTGGTTTGTACATTTGAAACACTAGATAACCTCCCAGGTAAGCAATTAGTCTTGGTTATTTCAAATTATAAGAGCATATGTTCTATTTGGCAATAAAAAGAAAATGCCCAGTTATTGGACATTATTTTAATTCTAAGGCTGCTTTAGCGGTTTTGGCTTCAATATAAAATTCATCAAGCTTTTCTTTTCGCTCGCCATCATCCCATATATCGTCTGTTGCATGGTCAAATGACATGAACATCATTTCTATAGAGTGGTGGATGGCTAACGTTTTTTCAAACTCTTCTCTGCCCAAATCATCCATGTTATCGATTTTCTCGTCCCAATAGGTATCCAGATCCTCAATCTTTGTATATTCAAATGAGGTGAGCTTCCTATCTTCTTCGTAAGCCTTCATCATGACTTCATAGGCATCCAAATGCTCACTATATAATTTTTGATCTACCCCCGCTGGATTAGTAAAAAACATTTTGTAGACAAGGAAAGCACAGAACAGAATAAAGACAATTCCAATTACAGCCATAATCGGCTTCTTATTTCTCAATGAAGCTAAATTTGTTTGTTCTTGCACCTGGCATCTCTCCCAAAAAGGACTTTTATTATTTATTGTTCCGTTTCTTAATTCTACGATATATTTCCAATTGGGTTTCAAGATATTCTATTTCTTCTTCAGTTAAATTCTCGAAATCGTGAAAAGCTACATTTACTTTTTGCTTTTCGTTATCTGATTTTTCTTCTTTATTATCATCAAGATATCCCGCAGCCTTTAATAAGTCATCATAGTCATGCTCGTATGCTTTGGCTAATGCTTTTAATGTGTCCGGAGTTGGGCTTATAGGAGTATCCGTCCCAGGACGCTTACCGATTTCTATGTACCTGATATAAGAATGGCTTAACCCACTTAATTCTGAAGCTTCTCGATAGCTCAGATTTTTATCTTTTCTTAATTGTCGAAGTAAAGTACCTATATTAGACATGGCTGAATCCCCTTGTAAAACGTGTTTAACTTTATTGTAAAACAAATATCAGAAAAATTTTGTAAAACATGTTGACTTACTGTAAAACATGTTTTATATTAATAATTGTAAAACGCGTTGCACATGATAATACGCAAGAGAGGTGATGTAATGAAAACAACCTTAGATTTTTTGCTTGAAAGTCATGGCTTATCTAAATCCCAATTAGCTAAAGAACTTGGCGTTACTCGTCAAACTATAATCAGGACTGCAAAAGGAAATACGCCATCATTAGAATTGGCGCTGAAAATAGCAAGGTACTTTAATAAGGATGTATCTGAAATTTTTTTTATCCCTAGTGTACAACATGTTGAACATAAAGGAGAGATGAACTAACTCACCTATTATTCCTATTGATACTGAAAGCTATTAGAGAAAGGTGGCTTTTTATGATTGATTTCCCAATTGACCCTGAGTTTTTAAAGAAGCGCAAAGCGATCCCTGAAAAGATAGCTGAGCTTTCTTATAAGAACGAGCAAGAGGCAATTAAGTATATGCGGATCTGGGGAGAGAAGGCCATGCCAATTACCGAGCTGTTTGATGAGCTAGTGGTTGCTTTGTCTGAAGAAGCAGGTTAGCTGATTTAAGGCTGAATGGCCTTCTCTTTTTAGGCACGTTGCAGTTTTTGGTGAACGAAATCAGTAATAAAATTTCATAAAGCTGAGTAGGGGGCCTTAACATGTTTGGGATTGGGTGTTTTGGAATCGTATTTCTTGCCCTGTTTTTCATAGGGTTTGCAATCGGTAAGGCAACGGGGCTAGCAGAGTAGCTGGAAGGAGGTGTTGTGTTGAAGATATATGCAAATTTTGAAAATGAAATGTGTGAAGTGTTACATTATCAAAATTCAAAAAGCTTTGTTGTTTTGAGATCTCCATCAGAAGGAGTCTTGCAGGCGCAGAAAAACCAAATTGAAATTGTCGGATTCAGAAACGGCAAAGGCGATTCAGGGGAATTAAAAATCCTGAATGATTAATCCGCGCAACTCTTTTAAGGAGGTGAGGAATTGGAAGTTGAAAATCCTATGGCAAGTCCAATTATAGAGAATGATCATTTCGGGACTGATGCTTGTGGGGAAGAAATTATCACGGGGGATACGGTTCTGGAATATGACGGGGAACTCGTGCTGGAAACAAATGCTGCTGATTTTCTAATCAAGATACTCGGGGCAAAAAGAAAAGTTGCTGGCTTAGATGAATAAAGTAGCCGGCGCAAAAACTCGAAGGGAGAAACGAGAAATGAAATTGAAAGCAACTGGAATTGTAAGAAAAATTGATGAGCTTGGCCGTTTGGTAATACCGAAGGAAATCCGCACTGCGCAGAATTGGAAAGAAGGTTCTCCGATGGAAATCTTCATGTCTGAAGAGGGCATGGTGATCCGCAAGTTCCAATCTCAAGAAAGTGATCAAGGTGTCATCCTGAAAGAACTTGATGCTCTATTGCAAGTTACATCTCCCAAGGCTGCAGAATCCATTCGGAAAGCAATGGTGTACATTCAACAAAATTAAAGACTCGTGCTGCAACACGAGTCCAGATAATACTTAGCTTACTGCCATTATAGCATGAGGGGGAGGAATTATGAAACACGGTAGGCGACCTACTTTAAAACAAAAACGAGTCATGTTAGCGGCTGAATTAAACCCGAATAAATGGCTGGTTGTTAAAAACCTTCCTCAGCATCTTAGAGTTGTTCATCGAGAAACCGGAGAGGAAAAATCCATTAACCAAATCTAGGAGGATATTAAATTATGAATATTACTGTTGAAATAAAAGCTCCAGAATTAGCAAATGCCATTCTTGCTTTAGCAAGTGCGTTAGGAAATGCAACTCCAGCTTCTCATGTTAAGTCTGAAGGCACTCAAGCCGTTCAGGTAGATCAAACACCACAGGCACCACCAAGTCAGTCAGAACCAGTGCACATGGCACCGCCACAGCAGGCTCCACCGCAGCCAGTTCCAACTGCTGTCCCTGTAGCACAAAATCAAGCACCTCAAGCTCCACCAGTCGCTCCACCACAGCAGGCTGTACCAACGGCTACAGCTTCATATTCAATGGATCAGCTGGCTGTAGCTGCTACTCAGCTGGTGGATGCGAATCGAAGAGATGATTTACTGCAGCTGTTAGCTTCATTTGGTGTCCAAGCACTCACAGCATTGCCAAAAGAACAATACGGGGCATTTGCTACAAAGCTTCGTGAAATGGGTGCAAAAATATGACCAAAACGATTTCCCATTCTGATAGGGCACACGCATTACTCTCTGCGAGTGCCTCCCATCGGTGGCTTGCATGCACGCCGAGCGTAAGACTGGAAGAGCAGTTTCCCGACTCTACTTCTGAATACGCAGAGGAAGGAACGCTGGCCCATGAAATTGCAGAGCTGAAGCTTCGAAAACATTTTGTCGAGCCGATCAGTCAGAGAGCATTTAATACCCGACTTAACAAAATGAAAAAGCATGAACTGTACCAGGATGAAATGCTTAAGCACACAGATACCTATCTGGAATATCTGCAGGGAATCGCGATAAGTCTTTCAGCTGCTCCATACGTGGCAGTGGAGAAGAGAATAAATTACAGCTCTTATGCTCCTGAAGGCTTTGGCACAGTGGACTGTTTGATCATCGGTGGAGAAACCCTTTATGTCACTGATTTCAAATATGGAAAAGGTGTAGCTGTTAGTGCAGAGGACAATCCGCAAATGAAGCTTTATGCATTAGGTGCCTTTCTTGAATACAGTTTTCTCTACCCGATCAAGGAAATCAAGCTGGCCATCATTCAGCCAAGATTGAACAGCATTTCTGAATTCATCCTTACCGTCGAAGAACTTTTATCCTGGGGTGAAGAAATTAAGCCGGCGGCTAAAAAGGCATTTGATGGAGAAGGGGATTTTGTTCCTGGAGAACATTGCAAGTTTTGCCGGGCTAAAGCTAAATGCCGTGCTAGAGCTGAAGAATTCAGCGCACTTGCGGATTTTACTTCTCTAAAGCCTCCTTTGCTGACGGATGAAGAAGTTGGACAGATGTTAGAGAAGGGCCAACATGTTGAATCATGGATTAAAGCACTGAAAGAATATGCCCTTGCTGAGTGTTTGAAAGGTAACAATATATCCGGCTGGAAGGCAGTTGAAGGCCGAGGCACAAGAGCATATGCGGACATTGACTCTGCATTTAATCACCTTAGAGTAAACGGTGTGGATGAAGCAATCCTTTATGAGCGTGTACCCTTAACGGTTCCGAAGCTTGAGAAAGAGCTTGGTAAAAAAGAATTTAGAGAATTGCTTGAAGAAGCAGGTCACGTTGTTAAATCTGCAGGCAAGCCGACTCTTGCTCCAATCAGTGATAAGAGACAGGCAGTCGGGAGCCCAGACGCGTCATCTGATTTCCAATAAGGCAGAGAGGAGGAACCGATTGATGGAAGTGATTCAAACAGTCAAACTCGACCGAAGTGAAATAAATACCGCATTAGAAGATTATCTTGCTAAACAAGGATATCAAGCAAAAAAGATATCATTTGAATTTAGTGAAAATCATTTCAGTAACAACAAGTCAGTCGTCGGTGCAGAGATTATTGTTACTAAGTCCAGTGTAGGAAAGGTATATACCGATGGGTGAAATTGCTGATTATTATGCTGAACAGTATGCCATGGGAAATTGGGGAATGCCAAATAACTCAAAACAAAGGAGAAATGACCAAATGACAAACCAAAATCCAACTCGTGTAGTAACAGGTGAAGTACGCTTTAGCTTCGTGAATTTATTACAGCCTCGTGCCAATCAAAACGGTGGAGAACCAAAATTCAGCACTACAATCCTTGTTCCTAAATCTGATGTGGCTACAAAGCAGCGTATCGATGCGGCCATCGAAGCGGCAAAGCAAATCGGTAAATCAAAGACTTGGAATGGAGTTATACCTCCGATGGTTAACATCCCGATCCACGACGGTGATGGAGTAAAGCCATCCGATGGAATGCCTTTCGGCGAAGAATGCAAAGGGCATTGGGTCTTCAGCGCTTCAACAAAAGCAGATCAGCCGCCAAAGATTGTAGATGCCAACATGAATCCAGTTTTAGATCCGACTGAAATCTATTCCGGAATGTATGGAAGAATTGCCGTGAACTTTGCACCTTACACTCACTCAGGAAAGAAAGGCATCGGATGCTACATCAGCACCAACGTTCAAAAAACTCGAGACGGGGAGCCTTTGGGAGCCGCAGCTCCAGCGGCAACTGATGACTTCGGCGGTGGCCAAGCACCTCAGCAGCCGCAATACCAGGCTCCGCCTCAACAAGGTTACGGTCAGCCACAACAAGGTTATGGACAGCAACCTCAATACCAGCAGGCACCGCCACAGCAGGGATACGGTGCACCTCAGCAACAGCAGTACCAGCAACCTGCACCACAGCAACCGGCACCTCAGCAATTTGATCCGATCACGGGCGCACCAATTGGCGGCGGCGTGTACGGGATATGATTCACACTTTAAATATCGACATTGAGACTTACAGCAGTGTGGATATTAAGAAAGCGGGGCTGTACAGATATGTACAGTCTCCCGACTTTCAAATTCTGCTCTTTGGGTTTTCGGTCAATGGTGCGCCTACTCAAATTATCGATTTAGCCCAAGGAGAGGAAATTCCAAACTATATATTAGAAGCACTTTGCACAGTAAGCGTCATTAAAAAAGCCTACAATGCTGCTTTCGAATGGTATTGCCTTAGCAAGCATTTTGGATGGGAACCGAAGGCATGGATTAATCATTGGCGATGCACCATGTTCCATGGATTGTATTGCGGTTATACAGCGGGATTAGGTCCAACAGCTGTGGCACTCGGACTGCCCAATGACAAAAGAAAAATGAGTATGGGTACGGCTTTAATTAAGCAGTTTTGCACCCCGACCAAACCTACAAAGAAGAACGGCGGCAGGACACGAACACTTCCACACCATGAACCTGAAAAATGGGTGCTCTTCAAAGATTACTGCGTTCAGGACGTTGAGGTGGAAAAAGAGATTGAAAGACGGCTTTCATCCTTTCCAGTGCCGGAGCAGGAACAGAAGCTCTGGGAATTGGACCAGCTGATCAATGCTCGAGGCGTTAAAGTGGATCAGCAGTTAATTGACGGAGCTCTTTATGTTGATCAGGTTGCTACAGCCAACTTAACGGAAGAAGCAGTGAAAATTACCGGTCTTCCCAATCCAAATAGTGCGCCGCAATTATCAAAATGGTTGTCATCCAAAGGGGTAGAAGTTGAAAACCTTCAAAAAGAGACTGTTTCCAGTCTTGTCGAGACAACAGAAGGCGATGTGAAAAGAGCACTTGAGATACGCCAAGAGCTATCAAAAACAAGTGTGAAGAAGTACCAGGCGATGGAAATAGCAGGATGTTCTGATGGCAGGGTTAGGGGGCTCCTTCAATTTTACGGGGCTAACCGTACAGGAAGATGGGCGGGAAGGCTCGTTCAGGTTCAGAATCTTCCGAGAAATTATCTTGATACCCTTGGTCATGCCCGTGAGCTGGTCAGAGAAAAGAAGGTTGATGCTCTAAAGCTGGTATACGGAAATGTTCCTGATACCCTCTCACAGTTAATAAGGACAGCGTTCATCCCAAGTGAAGGGAATCTCCTTTACGTATCGGATTTCAGTGCCATTGAAGCCAGAGTAATTGCTTGGCTGGCTGGTGAACAATGGAGACTGGATGTATTTAATACTCACGGGAAAATCTACGAAGCGTCAGCTTCTCAAATGTTTGGTGTTCCGATTGAGCTGATTAAGAAAGGCAATCCTGAATATGATCTTCGCCAGAAGGGGAAGGTTGCCGAACTTGCATTGGGCTATCAGGGCGGTTCTGGAGCATTGATATCAATGGGAGCCTTAAACATGGGATTAACGGAAGAGGAGCTTCCCGACATCGTGAGACGTTGGAGAACCTCTAATAAACGGATTCAGGATCTATGGTACAGCCTTGAAAATGCAGCTCTGTCCGTCATGAGAGATGGTCAGCCGGCAGGTGTAAGAGGATTGATTTTTGCAAGGGAAAGCGATATTCAGAACGGATTAGATTTCCTTACGGTTACGCTTCCAAGCGGACGCAAGCTGTTCTATGTAAAACCGCATCTTGCTGACAATAATTTTGGGAAAGAAGCCATTCATTATTACGGCTTAAACCAGACCACAAAGAAATGGGAAAAGGTATCCACATACGGTGGAAAACTTGTGGAGAACGTGGTCCAGGCAATTGCACGTGATTGTCTCGCAGAAACATTAAGGCGGCTACAGGATGTTGGAATCCTTCCTGTCATGCACATTCACGATGAAGTTGTTCTGGACGAGCCGAAAGAAACAAAGCTGGAATTTATAACAGACATAATGGGGCAGCCAATCAGCTGGGCACCTGGCCTTCCATTAAAAGGTGATGGCTTTGTCACTTCTTACTATATGAAAGATTAAGGAGAGATTAGGATGGAAGTTTACGAAATTAATCGCCTTGTAGGCGAGAAGGTATTGCAGTGGGAATGGAGAGAGTCATTAGACAGCTGGGTTTCTAAAATAGGCGAGGGCCACGTTTATGTTGTCGCTGATCATACATTTTCACCTGCTACAAAGGTGCAAGATGCTTGGGTGGTTGTTAATAAGCTCAATGGAATGGGTTTCAGAACACTGATAAAAACTTGCGGAAAGCATACAAAAGGCGTTATTGAAGGAACTGCCCAGGAAGGAGATTGGCTGGTTAATACGATGAATGAAAATTTGGATTTCAAAGTAACATATCCGGTTTATGCGAAATCTGCTCCTTTAGCAATTTGTCTTTCTGCTTTAAAAGCAGTGGGGTGTGAGCTGAGTGCTTGAACTTCAAACTTATGATGCGGAAGCATTTAAGAACGAATTGAAAGAAGCAAGAGTGCTTAAAACTTCCCGATCGGCAGCCATCGATAAACAGTACAAAGACAATTACAGCGGTGCAAAGGAAAGAGCTCATGAAATCAATAACCGGCTTCTTAGGCTGTACTCTGCTAAAACATTCCCAGTCAGGGTCGGAAGTATTGTTATAGATTATAAGATTTTCCAATCAATGATTAAAAAGCTAAAAGGATATGAAACAGAATTAACACTTACAGATTATTCGCTTCGATTGAGGTACTGGAAAACGGGCAACAAGGGAATTCTGGAGCTGCTCGATATCCAATCGTATTTTGAAGGATTCCAACACATCCCGAGAGCGGTGTTGAAGAATGGCCAGGAAGAGTAAAAGGCAATCCAAGTGGGTGTTGCTGTTTCGCAGAGAGGATGGAAAGGCTGTCTACTTCTATGAACCTCTCAAATATTACGAATTGAAAAGCCGTATCAGGAAAGGATGGAAAGTGATCCGATGAAAGAGAAAGCCATTGAAAAACTAAAATCTGAAATGGAAAAGGAGAAATCCTCCTATATCCAAGTAGTGGGCAAGTTTCTTCTGCAGCAAGTGGAAATTATTCCGGATGCAGCGGAGAAGGTTTTAGAAAAAGATAAATCCATTATGAAAAGCTTAACGGCCATGAGAAAGGCAGCTGAAAAACAAAAAGTAGGCAACATGGCAGTCTTATCAGATGATGAAGGATTTGCTGTTGTACTCGAGTACTTTGGCATTAAAAGAAAAGGCATTCCTCAAACACCTGTCCAGGCAGGCCTGGTAGAAGAACGTGCTAAGACATCTGCAGATTTCGATGTTAGCCTAGAGGAATTCTTAAGATGAATTTAGCAGATTGGCAGATTCAGATAGCAGAAAATAACACAAATATAGAAGCTCACTTTCCTGATCAAGTTAGTGAGAAGTTGATGGAATACGTTATTGATGTTGTGTTTTTGAACAGTCGTTATATTTTCACTCAGCGTAAAGGCAAACTGTATGCCGGTTTTTGTACACACTGTAAACAGGATTTCCGGACAGAACGGTTAAAGCATAAAAGCTTTACAGTTTGTCCTCGCTGTCAGTCGAAATGTCAGGTCAGGTCCAGCGGTATGAGCAGAAAGTTTATGCAAGATGATGCGTATTTTGTTTTCTATGAAAAATCTTTAATCGATCCAAAAGCAATGATTGCAAGAGGGTTCTATGCGAAGCGAGATTATTCCGGTGACTTCAGAAAGGTGAAAACTCAACTAAATCTTGAAGCATTATATTTATTCGAGCCTGGCAAAGGGCATTTCTACTACCGTCCATACTATTTTTCTCGTTTTGAGGAAAAGAGATCCGTTTATTCCTTAAGTAGCACGGGTTATCAGAATATCCGTAGTTTTTGTTCTAAGGAAAGCATCGAAGCAGCTGTGAAAGATACTTTATTTCAATACAGCACTTGGGAAATGTTCTACTATTCAGGCGGCGATATGTTGAAATTCTTTGATCTGGTTTCTAGGTACCCTTGCATCGAATATCTCTCAAAGTTGGGCCTGAATAAGTGTGTAGAGGCAAAGCTTTACGGCTGGAAGACATACAACGCCATTAACTGGAGGGGGAAAACAATTGATCAGGTACTTCGTCTTTCTAAACAGAATCTGAAGGAAGTGCTGAGCATTGCCCATATGGTTGACCCTCTAGCTTTGAGGTTGTTTCAAATCGGAAAGAAAGACGGTTCGAATCTGACAATCGAAGAAGCTACTCAAATAGGCGTCCGGTTATACGGCTCACTTGATGAACTGAATACTATCCTGCGATATTCTTCTCTGCGAAGAGCTTGTTCCTATTTGACAAAACAGATAGAAAAAGAAAGAAAAAACAGATCACTTTCTTTCAATCAAATGCTTACGCAGTGGAGAGATTATCTTCACGATTGCATAACATTGGAACTGGATTTATATTCTGACTCTACTGTGTTTCCAAGGAATCTATACAGAGCCCATCAGAACACCATAAAACAGGTAAAGATAAAAGCAAACCAGGAATTAGATAAGCAGATTGCTATACGAGTAAAAGCTCTTTCGGAATTACAATTCGAGCTGGACGGATTATTTCTGCGCCCGGCATTAAGTTCCCAGGAATTAATAGATGAAGGCAAAATGTTAGACCACTGCGTCGGAACGTATGCCGAAAGATATGCAAAGGGCCAGACTAGCCTATTCATCCTTCGGAAAACGTCTGAACCGGATAAGCCTTTTTATACTGTTGAAGTTAAGGAGAACAGAATAAATCAGGCATACGGATTCAAAAATTGTTTACCTACCAAAGATGTCCAGGCTTTTATCGATGCCTTCAGGGCTGAGAAGCTGGCCAAGAAATCCAAAGGAAGGAAAGTGGCAGTATGAATGAATTGATAAGAACGCCTGAGGTCATAGCTACAGAGATAAATAGTATTAAAGGCCAAACGCGCGCTATGGTTCTGCATGCCAGTGCTGAGATTGGCAGGCGCCTGGTGGAAGCCAAGGAAATGGTTTCTCATGGTGAGTGGGGGGACTGGCTTAAGAATAATATCGATTACAGCCAATCTACTGCCAACAACTTGATGCAGCTGTATCGGGAGTACGGCGAGGATCCTTCTAAAATCCCAACGCTTGGGAATTTAAGCTACACAAAAGCTTTAGCATTGCTGGCTGTTCCGGAAGAAGAACGGGAAGAATTTGTCGCTGAAAATGATGTGGAGAATATGTCCGCCCGTGAACTTCAGAAGGTGATCAAGGAAAAACAAAAACTTGAAAAACAGCTGGAAAAGAACGAATTAGCTGCTGAAAGGGAACGGGCTAAACTTGCTAAAAGTATTGAGAAGTTAGAAAAGCAACTGGGGGAAGCCAAAGAGAAAGAGTCGGATGATGAAAAGGTAAAGGAGCTTCAGGATCACCTGTTATCTGCCCAGGAAAAGGTTAAGAAGCTCGAGTCCGAATTAAGAGCCAAGCCGATTGAAGCAAAAGCAGTTGAAGTGCTTCCGGAAGATGTTGAAAAGGAGCTGGCGGAGCTTCGCGAAAAGGTTGCTCAGCAAGGGGATCCTTCTTCACTGAAGTTCAAGCTTCGATTTGAATCACTTGTTTCCGAGTTTCAGAGTTTACTGGCTGTATTAGGCGAGATTTCCGATTCAGAAGAACAGCAGAAATATAAAGGGGCTGTAAAAGGGTTAATCGGAAAGATGGAGGAGAGGCTTTAATGGATCCTTTTGAACGCACCCTTATTAAGTATATCGAGTCGGTTGAACGTAAGCGGCTCAATCCTGAATTAGATGCCTCGCAGTTGAAGGAATTGATCGATGTTTCTCTGGCCACCGGTGACAAGGAATGGTTTATGGATCTGACTTCCCGTTTGAGTGAGGTGCAAAATGCATGAAGGAGAACATGAATTTTGAGGAAGTCATCCACAAACCGGTTCACTATCACCAGGGAGGTATTGATGTAATCGGATTTTCTGAAAGGCAGTTCAGTAAATCCGAATTAAAAGGGTTCTTCCGTATAAATGTACTTAAATACGTTACCCGATATGACAGAAAAAATAAACTTGAAGATTTGAAGAAAGCAAATTTCTATCTGAATAAGCTTATTGAATTGGAGAGCGGCGATGGACAGAAAGGCGATTAGGCGAAGAATTACCCAGCTGCTTGATTCTTGCGAAGGATGTTCAAACAATTCCTCTAAAAACAGGCCTTTTTCGAAAATAGAAAGCGCGTGCGGCGGATGTAACGTTTTCCAAGAGTTGACTCAATTACGTTCAGCTATTGATCGTCCTGCAGAAGAAAAATTTAAACCGTTATTGATGAAGGGTCAAGATATGTCAAAGACAGATTTAATGATCCTTCTTGAAAATAACGTGGACAGGAATTCAATACGAAATTCCTTAAAGATGTCTCAGAAAGCATTTAATACCCTGCTAAGGGATTACGGGTTATTGAACACTTATACAAAGGTGAAGGAGGAAAGCGAAGTGAGCAAGCTAAATCTTTCAGTCGAAGAATTTGTCCAGCTAAATTACGTTGAAAAAAAGTCGTATGATGAGATATCGAAGCTTAAGGGCTTTGATCGTAAACAAATCATCAACTGGAAATACAACAATAAAAGCCAGATCAAAGAACTTCTTGATCAAAAAGGCCTTTCAGAGAAGGACGCGAAAAAAGGTAGGGGCAACTCAGTTAAGAAAGATGGGGTCCTTAAGGTAGAAACTTTAAAAACCAATTTGGTTGAAGGCTTATGGAAAGAAAAGTATGAAAGCTTAGAGTCTGAGTATAAAGCATTATCTGCCCGTGCCATTGTACTTGAAGGTAATTTTAACCAGCTTCGGTCAAAACACACTGAATTAGAGGAACTTAATGCAGCATGTAGATCCAACGAAGCAGAACTTGAAAGCTTAAAAGAGGAAAAAGACGGATTCATTAAACAGCAATACCACAACAGCTACCTGATTGAAAACCAGAAGAAAAGAATCACTGATCTTATCCTCGATAACAAAAAACTTACTCAGGAAAACGATGCCTTGAAAAGCTTGGTGAAATTATGGATTTAAAAGAAAAAGTTATTGCTGAGGTGATTTTGGAACGATTTCGTCAGGACAAGAAATTCGGCAAACAGCGCCATGATTATGGTGATTGGCTCAAGATCCTCATAGAAGAAGTAGGAGAGGTTGCTCAGGCAATGCAAAAGGAAAAGGGCTGGGGAAAAGAATCGGATGCATCAGATCTTTTTGCAGAATTAATTCAAGTTGCGGCTGTAGCGGTGGAAATTGCAGAGCAAGTTTTGGAAGAAAGGATGGCTGAGAGTGGAAGGTCAACTAACTGAAATTAAAAACAATATCAAACGTGGAAGATTGCGTTTGCGGGATATCGAGTGGCTGGTTAAAACAGTTGAACAGCAGGAAAAAGAACTTGAGCAACTCCGTACGGTGGATCAGGCATACCAGGCTATGAAGAAGGCGCTGTAATGAAGTGCCCGATCTGTCAAAGTGGCAGCAAGGTAAAAGATGTCCGGGAAAAGAGAAGGGAAAGCAAAACAAGGAAGAGGGTCTGTGAGAACGGACACTCCTTCCTCTCATATGAGGTGTCAGAGGAGAGGCTGGCTGAATTGCTGGACTACGAAAAGGCCTTTAACAAGATACAAGAAGTTATGGAAAAATACGATCAATGAGGAGTTTTACATGAGACCGAGTGTCTTTAAAGGAAATTTGGATGATCTCCCGTCGAAAAGAAAAAGACGAATTTGCAAGTGTGCAGATCGCTGCTCTGCTTTCATCTCGATTGTTGGTCAGGAGGATTTTATTATGTGCGAAGCAGAGGCAAGAGAACACGCTTTTCAAATCCTTCGTACTCTTGGGATTTTCTCTGATATTTACACCAAGCCGACACCATTTTGGACGACAAAGGATGAGCAATTCATCATTAACTATATTGCCAAACACGGGGTCCACAATGGAGCTTATCGGATAATTGCCGAGCATTTGGGTCGGAGCCGCGATGCAATCAAAAATAAGGTATTGAGGATGCGGAAAGAGGGAAAGCCGGTTTAGTGTCGATTCAAAAAAGTAAGGAGGGAGCTACGTGAGGGACTATCTAAATGCAAATGAGCGAAATCAATTTATGGTTCTTCAATCCATTGTCCAGATGATAGACGGGCTTAGGAATAGTGGGGCGAACGGTCCGAAAATATCAAGCATGCTGGAAGATTGGACAGCAAGGGGAAACATGTCAAAGGATGAGCACCGTAGCTTGAAAACGGCTGAAACTTATTTAAGAAAATATCTGACATCCGTTTACGAGCGATTGGGGTCTAAGGAACAGGATGTTATTAAGAAGAAAATTACAAATTATGACTTCAAGCTTGTGGACGACTTTACGCTTAAGCAAGTTCAAAGGGATATTGCTGATCGTTTTGTTAATGCAGCTGTGCCAAGAGAACAGTTCAATAATTGGTGCGAAGAAATCATGCACGTGAAATGTAATGGGTGTACTGCAGACTGGAAAACGTGCAATTTGCATCAGATTTTTGAAGATAACTTTATCCCGGAAAGCGGGTTTGATTGCAAAAACTGCAAATTTGCATACAGGTCAAAATGAAGCGCCTTTGACATACTTTGGGTGAAGGAGTGAAAAGTTGATAACTCTTGATGATTTGGAAATCATTAAATCAGCACTTGAATGCGATATTATCAGGCAAAAACAAAACGAGAAGGCTGATCATCCAGCATTTAAGAAGTGGTTAGCTGATACTGAAAAGCTGCACAAGAAGGTTTCAAATGAAATTATCACAAGGAAAGCAAAAATAAAAATACTCGAAAAAATGAAGTTTTAGGTTTGCGGTTCGATTACGATCTGCAGAAACAAAAATGCGAAGAGGTGAACCGGGTGGAAAGAAATGAAGATGGCTCATTCAACATTTATACTTGCCCTGCTTGCGGGGAAGATTACTATGTTTTCGATAAAATGATGGATTGCTGGAAATCAGATGCTAAGGAAACAAAATAAGCATTGTGTTGCGAGCAAGGAGCGTAATCAAAATGGGTTTTAAAAGGTGGAGTGCGCCCTTGCTCGTGCAGATAGTATGTCCAGGATAAATTGCTTTATACATTTTTGACTCAAAATGCGACATTAAGAAAGGAAGATGAAAATGGAAGAAACAAAAATTCTTAAACCTTGCCCGTTTTGTGGAGGTAACGCAAGTATTTCTGTTAGTGATGACGAAGGAAACCAACGTAATAAAGAATACGAAAACGACCCGTGGTCAGGGCTTTCATTCAAGATACAACATGGTCACGAAAGTAATAAAGGTTGTCCGATTGCGAATTTTGAAGAAGATGGTGGCAACGTGGGTGTTTACCTTTACGATAGCCGAGAAGAAGCAATTGAAGCATGGAATACACGTTTGTAATTAGTGATGAAGGAGTGAAATCGTGAATTCAAACAGAGGAATAGAAGTGTATAAATCATATTGTAACGGATGTAATAAACCTTTTTATGAATTGATGGATTATGAATTAGAAGAATGTCCTCGTTGTGGTTCAAAAGACATTATAGACGAAAGTATTTTAACCAAACAAATAGAAGTGTCTTTCGATACGGGAGAAATCATTGTAAAAGATTGATGAACAGTTCGAACAAAGAGGGCATCACTAATGCCCAAGTAAATTATTTAAAAAGTTCATAGAATCCTAGATTCATTGGTTCGTACCAAATGTACGCTCCGATTAATAGAGCTGGTCCAATGAGGTAATTATAAATCTCTTTAGGTAACCACCTAAATAATCGGGAATAAACAAAGCCGGCAATAGTAATGCAAATAAAAAGCAAAATTAACGGGCCTATAAACTGCATTGTATTTAGTTCTACACCTTCGAAAATACTCATATTTTCCACCTCTGTAATTTTAGAACTATTTTACTGTAAATTTACAATGTTTTCTATAAGCCTCAAAACAAAAAAAAGTACTTTCGCAGAAGGAGGAGTGAAAAATGAATGCTGGAGAACAATTGATGTCCGATGTAGCTGCATACATTTCTGAATTGGTGCCGGTGAACATCGAGCAGGTAAAGAATAAGTTATCCATGATCCTTACCAGGTATCACGTTAAGAAGGTTGAAAAAACAGAAATTCATCCGGACTTAACGGACAAGATTCAGCTCTTCCTTTCTGCGAAAAAACTTGAAGGGCTGAGCAAGGTTACATTGGACAGCTATTTACTAGAACTAAATACATTCTCCAAAAAGGTGAAGAAGCGTGTGGAGGATATCACTACTGCAGAAATACGTGTTTTCCTCGGATCCTTTGAACATCTGAAGTTAAGCTCTGTATCCAGGAAACTATCAGTCTTAAAAAGCTTTTTCGGCTGGTTAACGGCAGAAGAGTTTCTGCAGCGTGATCCAACAACAAAGATTAAGCCGCCTAAGAAGGAGAAAAGGCTCCCGAAAGCACTGACAATTGAAGAGCTGGAATTGCTGAGAGAGTCTTGCAGGACCACCAGGCAAAGAGCTTTTTTAGAAATATTGTACGCGACAGGATGCCGGCTTTCAGAGGTGCATGCTTTAAATCAATCCGATATTAATTATCGCACGGCAAGCTGCCGAGTGATCGGAAAAGGAAACAAGGAACGGGAAGTATATTTCAGTCCGAAAGCTATGTATCATCTTCGGAAATATTTGATGGGCCGTGCAGATGATGAAGATGCTTTGATGGTTACTGAAAGGAAGCCATATCGCAGGCTTTCGAAAAGAGGGATTCAGCGGGAAATCGGCATCATTGCAAAACAAGCAGGGCTGGAAAAGAAAATTAGCCCTCATACGATGCGTCATACTTTCGCAACACTGACGCTGAACAATGGTGCGGACATTGCTGCTGTACAAGCCCTGCTTGGGCATGAGGATCCTTCCACGACGCAAATTTACGCGCAGTTAACGGAAGAGAAAAAGCGCGAGACTCATAAAAAGTATTTAGTTATGTAAAAGAGGGAGAGATTGCAATGGGTACAGCATTATCACAAAAAGAACGGCTGGCTTTCCTATTAAGCTATCACCATAACTTAACTCTGCAGCTAAAGGCGGAGATTACAACCAGCAGCCGCATTAAGCTTGAGAGTTCGTTAGGGGCTCTGGAAGAAGAAATAGAAGCGATATTATTTGCTAAGCCAGTTTAAGAGAGAGGTAGTTTTTATGGGAGTTAAAGCTCTACAGCAATTAGGTGCTCTTCCTGGAATGCTGGAAGTAAAAAAGCAAGTCGAGCAGATCATTCAGTTTCACCGGGTGTCCAAGCTCAGAGCACAAAAAGGTTTAAAAACACAGAAGCAATCTCTTCATATGGTTTTTACCGGCAGTCCCGGCACAGGGAAAACGACTGCGGCCCGATTGGTGGGAGAAGCATTTGCCATGATGGGCATATTGAAATCACCGCAAAAGGGAAACGGTAAAATTCCTTTTATCGAGATCCATCATGCGGATGTAACCAGTAAGTTTGTGGGGGATGCTGAAAAGGCCATCAAAAAGAAGTTTAACGAGGCAAGGGGTGGAGTCGTATTCATTGATGAAGCGTATGCCTTTATCGATGGTGGCTCAAATCACAAATCGGATGATAAAGTCGTGGCCGCCATCGTCCAGCTGATGGAAGACCTAAGAGAAGAAGTAATGGTCATTGCAGCTGGGTACTCAGCAGAGATGGGGAAATTCTTAGATTCAAATCCGGGGCTTCGATCCCGTTTTTCAAACACGGTTCATTTTCCTGATTACTCTGTGCCTGATATGATCCGCATTGCACAGACGATGCTTTCAGATCGTGATTATCGGCCAGACCATGATTTTTTAGATCTTTTGGCCAAGAAGCTTTGGTCAGAGAAGGAAAAGACCGGATTCGGCAACGCCAGAACCGTACGCAACATTCTGGAGCAGTCAATTCGGATGCAGTCCTTGCGAGTTTCTCAGATTCCCTCTCCTACTCGAGAGGACTTAAGCTTCTTAACTAAAGTGGATATTCAAATACCTGAACAAGAAATTCTTTCAGAAAAGGAAATATTGCAGAAGGCAATGCAGCAGATTCAAGGCAGGCTGTTCGAGTTAGAGTTGAAAGAGCTTACTGCAGGTAAATTGTAAGTCGGAGGAATGTGCCATGCAAAACGACAGAAAAATAATTATATCTGCAGCAGGAAGCCGGAAGGCTACTCAGTGGCCCGCCCAAACGCTGTATTGGTCCGAATTGGTGGAGCGCTTACGCACGGCGGTGCGTGGCACAGAAACCTTAGAACAATACCTGAAGCTTCCAAAGTCCCAGCAGGATGAATTAAAGGATGTGGGCGGATTTGTTGCTGGTACCTTACGAAATAACCGGCGAAAAGCTTCAAATGTAATCGGGAGAGATGTCATTACGCTGGATCTGGATAATATCCCGGCAGGGCAGACAGCGGATACGCTGCGCAGATTGGAAGGATTGGGTTGTGCTTATGCGGTTTACTCCACCAGAAAGCATGAGGAGAGCAAGCCGCGTTTACGTGTACTGGCGCCTCTCAGTAGAACAGCAACAGCTGATGAATATGAACCCTTAGCAAGGAAGCTGGCATCCATTATTGGCATGTCCTTGGCGGATCCAACTACTTTTGAAGCATCAAGGCTGATGTATTGGCCAAGCTGTTCCGCGGATAGCCGGTACGTTTTCCAGGCGGCTGATAAGCCGTTTCTTGATACAGAAGGGCTTTTATCAACATATGGTGATTGGCGTAACATTTCAGAGTGGCCAGAAGTACCAGGTGCAAGCCAGACTCATGTGCGGATGGCTGCCAAGCAGGGAAACCCTACTGAAAAACGCGGGGTAGTCGGGGCTTTCTGCCGGCAGTACGATATTCATTCTGCGATCGAGACGTTTCTCCCAGGTATCTACAATATGACAGATGACGGATCCGGAAGATATACCTTTATCGGCGGTTCTACAGTCGGCGGTGCGGTTGTTTATGATGATGGTTCATTCTTATACTCCCATCATGCTACGGATCCGTGCAGTGGAAGATTAGTGAACGCATTCGATTTAGTCCGGCTACATAAATACGGGGAGCTGGATGAAGAAGCTAAGTCAGATACACCTGTGAATAAATTGCCCTCGTTCACCGAGATGGCTTCATTTGCCCTGAATGATGCAGGTGTGGCAGCTATCTTAAATCAGGAGCGCTATGAGCAGGCTGTGCAGGATTTCGGTGAACCAGCTGAAGCACCGGCAAGCCCGGAGGACTTTAACTGGATCAGCAAATTGAAGATTAGTGCGACAACCGGACAGCCTCTTAAATCGATAGAAAATACTTTGGTTGCCTTTCAAGGGGATCCGAACTTAAAAGGGAAAATCCGAATGGACTCCTTTGCCGATTCAATCCTTGGATACGCTCCGTTTCCTTGGGCGCCTAGAGAGAATGAAGAAGGTCCCTTTCTTTGGACGGATACGGACGATGCTGGATTAAGGAGTTATCTGGAGAAGATATTAGGATTTCGGGTGAAAGATATCATCAATGATGCCTTGGTGCTTTGTGCGGCAAAAAATAAATTCAATCCGGTTGCTGACTACCTGAACAATTTGAAATGGGATGGTGTCCGCAGGCTGGATTCCCTCTTTATCGATTACTTAGGAGCATCTGATACCCCTTATACAAGGGCAGTCACACGTAAGTCTTTCACTGCTGCTGTGACCAGGGCGATGAGCCCGGGATGTAAATATGACACGATGCCGGTCTTAACAGGCGCCCAGGGAATGGGGAAAACAACGCTTATTCAGAAGATGGGGAAAGCCTGGTTTTCCAATAGCATTGAATCGTTTGAAGGAAAAGAAGCAGCAGAGCTTTTGCAGGGAGTGTGGATTGTAGAAGTCGGAGAAATGAGCGCCTATAACAAGAGTGATGTGCAGACCATAAAAGGATTTTTAAGCCGGACAGAAGATCAGTACCGGGCAGCTTATGCACGGAAAACAGAGAAGCATCCTAGAAAATGTGTGTTCTTCGGAACATCCAATAGAAGTGATTACTTAAGGGATCCAACAGGTGGAAGACGGTTTTGGCCAGTTGATGTTGGTGTTCAGCAGCCTGTAAAAAGCGTATTCACCCACTTAGATGATGAAGTGGATCAGCTGTGGGCTGAGGCCGTGATGAATTGGCGGCTGGGCGAGGTCCTGTTTCTCACTGGGGAACTTGCAGAAGAGGCAAAACGTCAGCAGGAGAGTCATGCAGAGCAGGATCCACGTGAAAGTCTTATTAGAGATTTTATTGACCGGAAGGTGCCAGTTGATTGGCAGAAGAAGGACATCGGAACACGTAAGCTTTATTGGTCTGGAGAATTCGGAAGAAATGAAACGGATGTGGAAGATCGTGATCGTATATGCGCAGCGGAGATCTGGGTGGAGTGCTTAGGAGGAGATATCCGTTTTATGAGGCGGGCAGATACTATGGCCATAAACGATATTCTGGAACAAATTGAGGGCTGGAAAAAACAGAAAAGACCTTATAGGTACGGCCCATACGGTTTGGTTAAAGGCGGGTATTTAAAAGAAATTCAAGCTTAAAATCCTGTATACCTTCTCCTTGAATTTTGTATACTTTGTCCCTGATTTCTGTATACTTTGTATACTTTCATAAATTATGGAAATGTATACCTTGTATACTTTAAAAAATGAGAAAGTATACACCAAAGTATACGGCTAAATCCTTGATATATCTATCTTTATACTACTTTGTATACCTTGTATACCTTAAATATATAAGAATATAAAAATAGGTAGATTAAAGAGTATAGGTTTTTGCCTGATACGCCTAAACCGCCTAATTTTTATCCTATACGTGTATGTGCACGAGAAAGTAACCAGTGAGTTTTTTGGAGGAATGAAAATGCGAGAAAGAGACATTGAAAATTATCTGCGTCAGCAAGTGAAAAAACTTAAAGGCATCGCCTATAAATTTGAATCGCCCGGTAATGCGGGAGTCCCAGATAGGATTGTCCTTCTTCCGGGAGGCAGAATGCAATTCATCGAGTTGAAAGCACCAGGTAAAAAGCCGACACCTTTACAGCTTTCACAGCATCGAAAAATAAATAAAGTGGGATTCAGTGTTTTAGTGATTGACAGCAAAGAAGGCGTTGATGAATTCATCACATCTCTGGCAGGTGAATAGAAATGACCAAGTTTATTCCACACAGCTATCAGCGATACTGCATTAACCGTGTTCTTTCCACCCCGGCATTAGGACTCTTGCTTGATATGGGTCTTGGGAAGACAGTCATCACGTTAACCGCGGTAATGGATTTAAAATATAACCGATTTGCGATAAACAAAGTTTTAGTAATAGCACCTAAGAAAGTAGCAGAAAGTACATGGGCAAGAGAAGCTGAAAAATGGGATCACCTTCAGCTGCTGAGAATATCCACCGTCATTGGATCAGCAGCGAAAAGGATCCGAGCCTTAAACTCACCTGCTGATATATACGTGATCAATCGTGAAAATATTCCTTGGCTAGTGGACTATTACAGAAATGCCTGGCCGTTTGACATGGTGATTGTAGATGAGTTTTCATCTTTCAAAAACCACAAAGCGAAAAGATTTAAAGCTTTAAGCTGGGTACGCCCACATATTAAACGGATTATCGGCCTAACCGGAACACCAGCACCAAACGGTCTCCTTGATCTATGGGCACAGGTTTTTCTGCTGGACGGAGGCGAAAGACTCGGAAAGAATATTACCGGATTCAGAGAAAGATATTTCGAACCAGATCAGAGAAACCGTGACCGTGTTTTCACCTATGCACCAAAAGCAGGCGGAGAAGAAGCCATCGAGAATCTGATTGGCGATATATGCGTCAGCATGAAGGCGGAAGATTATCTTGAGCTTCCAGATATCATGCACAACACAATCCCCGTGGTTTTAGACAGCAAAGCAGAGAAGGCCTATAAGAAGCTGGAGACGGAGATGCTTTTACAGGTCGATGAATCAACCATAGATGCAGGATCAGCAGCAGTCCTGACGAATAAACTTTTACAGCTTTGCAATGGAGCCGTTTATGACGAGGAAAGAAACATCGTCAATATTCACGACTGCAAGCTTGAAGCCTTCATGGAATTAGTCGAAGGATTAAACGGAAAGCCAGCGCTGGTCTTTTACAACTTCCAGCACGACAAGGAACGAATCAAGAAGGCATTGGCCAAAACCTCCTTGCGAGTTAGAGAGCTGAAGACACCACAGGACGAGACAGACTGGAACAATCGGGAGATTGATATATTACTAGCACACCCTGCTTCCGCAGCATACGGGCTAAACCTTCAACGAGGAGGCAATCATGTGATCTGGTTCGGGCTGAATTGGAGCCTGGAGCTTTACCAGCAGGCCAATAAGCGATTGCACCGACAAGGCCAAACGGAAAAGGTAATCATTCACCACCTAACGGTTGAAGGCGGAGTGGATGAGGATGTTGTAGCGGCTTTGGAGAGTAAAACCAGTACACAGGATCAGCTGATGTTTGCTTTGAAAGCCAGAATTGAAAGAGCTAAAAATGAATAGCCAAATTCCCAAGCGTTGGGATTTTAAAGAGGGTGAAGGAAATGGCGTTGACCGAAAAACAGCTTGAAATCATAACGAGAGTAGTCGTTGACTGCCTGGAGAATGAAAAGAAAAAGCAGGAAAAGCAGAGATATGACAGGCGTTTGAGAAATGTAAAATTGCTGTTAAAGAATTACCGTTCTTTCTCGGAGCACACGTTTGATATTCAGCTTGAAATAAACGAGCTTGACAGGAAATTGAATTTAGATGAGCTGGATACGGATGAATTTGCGATTGAATCCATCAAGAGAAGCAAAGAGAGAACTCTTGCAATGGTCAGGTTTATTAATAAAATGCTTAACGTTTATAAGCTTATGAGCAATCAATCCCAGAACCCAGAACACAAAAGACAATGTGAAACCATCTTCGATTTGTACATCTCAGACACCAAAAAGACAGTAAAAGAAATTGCGACATGTCAAAAAGTGGACCCGAGAACGGTTTACAGAGATATCGATAAAGCATGTGAAACCTTGTCCACCTTGATTTTCGGAGTAGACAGCATTAAATTCTACTAAGTAATTTAAATGTCAAAAACATGTCCTATCCAAGCCAATCCAAAGATGCTATCATGATAGTATGAGAAAATTATAAATATGCCTAAAAAGCGCCTGTCTATTTTTATTTTAGATTGGCGCTTTTTCTATGCCTTAAATGAGGTGGACTTATGAAGTTGGCCGATCATTTGTCGAAAAAAGAAATTCAGCAATTTAATCAGCTTAGAAAAGGCAGAAGAAACCGAGAGAATAAAGCCATTCCCAAAACTAAACCAAAACGGCAGGAGAAACTAAGCCAAAGAGATTGGGAAGAGATCATGGGAACGGGCAGGGATATTTATAAAAGAGTGAATGGAGCTGTCAGGAGACGATGATCCCAAATAAAGTAACAGTGGCAGGGATTGACTATGCAGTAATTCAAGTTGATGAAATTGATAATAACCCATTACAAATGGGACAAATCCTTTATCAAAAATCACTCATACAAATAAAGCATGGAATGTCAGAAAATAAAAAAGAGCAAACATTGGTGCATGAATTGCTGCATGCTTGCTTTAACGAATCAGGGTTTGAAGAACAGGATGAGGATATGATCAATCGTGTTTCGATTGTCCTTTATCAGGTCCTTAAAGATAATAAGCTGTATTTCGGAAACACCGAAACCAGCTGAGGAAATTCTTAAACGGCATTTAAACGTTTGGGGGTAGGTGCATATGTAGTGGCAAGAAAAAGAGATCCTAAAAGAGATCAGGCCTTTGACATTTGGAAGCAGCATAACGGCAACATCACAAATCGATCAATTGCCGAGCAATTAGAGGTTGATGAGAAGAAAATTGCCGTATGGAAACAAAGAGACAAGTGGAATGTTGTACAACAAAACAGCGATAATGTTGTACAACAGAATAAGAAAAGTACACGAAATAGTAAAAAGCCAAAACGAAGAAGTGGAAATCCTAATCCGAAGAATCAGTTTTCAGAACGGAACACTGCAGCATTGAAGCACGGGCTGTTCTCACGTTACATGCCCAAGGACACTTTGACGATTATGGAGATGATTGCCGGCTCCAATCCATCTGATTTGATTTGGATGCAGATTGAGATTCAGTTTGCTGCTATTATTCGTGCCCAGGAGATCATGTTCGTTGAATCCAAAGATGAATTGATCAAAGAGCTGAAAAAGCGAAAAGATACTGAGTGGGGAAAAGAAATAGAATACGAGTTTCAATTTGCCTGGGATCGTCAAGCAACTTTCATGAATGCTCAATCAAAAGCAATTGCGGAACTGAGAGGATCCATTAAGCAATTTTTAGAGCTTGCAGACAGCGCTGATGAAAGACGATTGAAACTGGAGCAGATGCAGCTTAGCATCGATAAAACAAAAGCAGAAATCGATAAGCTTCAAGGTGATAAGGGTGCGGCAGAAGATTGGGTAACTGCGCTTAAAGAAGTTGCTGAAAAACGCAAGCAGGTGAATGTGAATGAGTAATCACCCTTACAATGTTTTAGTCGATCTAATCGATGTGTATTGGGATGATCCCGTGGCATTCGCTGAAGATGTGCTTCAGTTTTCGCCTGATAAATGGCAGCAGGATGTATTGAGAGACCTGGCAAACAATCGATTTGTTTCTGTGCGTTCAGGCCAGGGAGTAGGGAAGACAGGTTTGGAAGCAGTAACCGTCATATGGTATTTATGCTGCCGGCCAAATCCTAAAGTCATATGTACAGCTCCCACTCGTCAGCAGCTGAATGATGTTTTGTGGGCAGAAATCGCGAAATGGCTAGAGTCTTCTATGGTGAAGAACTTTCTTAAGTGGACCAAGACAAAGGTTTACATGATCGGAAGTGAAGAGCGCTGGTTTGCTACAGCCAGAACAGCCACTAAACCTGAGAACATGCAGGGTTTCCATGAAGACTATATGCTTTTTGTCGTGGATGAAGCTTCAGGGGTTGCAGACAACATCATGGAAGCCATCCTGGGAACACTCTCAGGCGCTGAAAACAAACTGCTGATGTGCGGTAACCCGACTCGAACGAGTGGGGTTTTTTATGATTCTCACCATAAAGACCGGGCAGATTATAAATCGCACAAGGTTAGCAGCTGGGATAGCCAGCGAGCAAGCAAAGAGAACATCGAGCGCCTTATAAGGAAGTACGGTAAGGACAGTGATGTTGTCAGAGTAAGGGTGTATGGGGAATTTCCAAAAAGTGAACCCGATGTGTTCATCCCACTTGAAATGGCAGAGATGGCCACTGAAAAAGAGATTGAGCCGATTGGCCATGAACTTCACATTGGGGTTGACGTTGCCAGGTATGGTGACGATGAAACTGTCATTGCACCAAGGATAGCAGGAAAAGTATTCAACCTTCAGTGCTACAACAAAAAGGGAACCACTGAAACAACTGGGAATATCATTGCAACCGCCCGTGAATTCCATTCTCTTTTTCCCTTCATCAATCACGTTCTAATTAAGATTGATGATGATGGAGTAGGAGGAGGAGTTACCGATCAGCTGAATGAGATTATCATGCAGGAGAATTTCCCATTCACCATTCAGGTCCTTCCAGTTGGGAACGGACGAACAGCTCACGACAATGAACATTATGATAATAGAGGGACAGAAATTTGGGCAGCTATTCGAGACCGGTTGAAAGAGAATCTTACTGAATATCTCCAGGATAATCCAGCAACCGTTCAGCTACCAAAAGATGATCGGCTTATTTCTCAGCTGACAACTAGAAAGTACAAGATGACCAGCAAGGGCAGGATCAAGCTGGAGCGAAAAGAGGATATGAAGAAGCGCGGACTGGATTCTCCTGACCGAGCAGATGCTGTTGCTTTAGCGTTTGCAACTGAGAAGGACATGCAGTGGTCAAACGAACGTCCTGCAGGCTGGTAAAGTGTATACGATATGCATTCTTAGTTGACATAATGATAGTTTCAGGAAGTTAAATTGATCAAAAACCTTTATATATCAACACTCAAAAATAATCGAATATGCAGTATTTTATACATCGTTGATTTGACGGTGTTTTTAATTTGTCTTCTTCTTAAATTTCCCAAGATTATTGAATAAAAAAATGCATAAAGCGAGGTGAAATCATGACAATTATTTACCAGAAGGAAAAGTTTCCGCCTCCTCCATTTGACGAGGAAGTGCAGCAGATCCATTACTTCCGGGACTTATACGATGGCAATCACGAGAATATATTTCCAAGAGCCCAGGAGCTGGCCAAAGAAACACAAGTCACAAGATTTATCAGGAAGCCAAGAAAAGCTTATCTAAGAAAGCAAGTGGAGAAAGCAGCACAGCACCATTATGTGATTGTAAATTTTTCTTCTGTTATCGCAGAGCTTCCCGCAGACCTGATAAACAGATCCTTGGGAAACATTTCTGCTGATACTGAAACAGATAAGCTGCTGCTGGAGTTTGTTCAGCAAGTTATTAAAGCCTCTAAGGTGAACCAAAACATTTGGGCTGCTGTCGTTCAGCATCAAGTAGATGGAGGAGTCGCCTACCGGATCAGAAGAGATATGAAAGGCACTTGGTTCGAATGGAAGCCGGCTGATCTTTACTTTGAGCACGATGATGATCTTGGGGCAGATATCCCATGGGTTGAAGAGCGCGGCGACGAAAAGTTCCTGAGAGTGGAGCGGCAAAGGCTGGACGGAGATAAACTGACTATCCAGCAGCTGGTTTTCAAGATGGATGGAGAAACGGTAAAAGAGGAAATGGATATTCAGGAATATGCCCAGCAATTCAATGTCGAAGTTCCAGAAGATCAGGAGCTTGCTGGTATTACCGAGCTGATGTGCGGATATATTCCAAATGATGAAACTCTGTTAAACCCCCGGGGCCGTTCAGGTCTTCGGAATATCGATGTAATTCAAGAGGAAATCAACTGGACCATTACTCGAGACTCTATCGTATTTGAAAAGCACGGTAAGCCTAAGCTGGCCATTCCCCGTGCTCTTTGGGACAGTGTGGCCAACAAAAATAAAACCTATTATGGTGATCGATTTGTCAGGCATGCGGATCTTGAAGTAGTCAGCTATGACGAAAAGAACGGTGCTGTTCCTCTTTACATTACCTGGGATGCAAAAACGGAACAGTCATTTGAGCATGTGCAGCGTTTGATTGATTACATGCTGGCCATCTCCAAGACATCAGCCCAGGCAGTTGGAGTCAATGTGGATCAAGGTGGCCGTTCAGCAATTGCCATCCTTTACGAGTGGATTCAGTCAGTGATTAAGGCAGAGTCCATTAAAGATAAATTCGATAATGCCATCAAGGAAGCCATTCGAAAATGCATCATCCTGGAGAATGCATTAGGAAGCACAGCCTTTAAGGACGTTGATCCTGTAGTTGAGTGGGCGGATATGCTGCCGAAAGCTGACAGTGAAAAGGATGAAGAAGAAATCAAGAAGTTTGAAGGCGGCGTTCAGTCGTTGGAAACAACTATTCGGAATCTCCATCCCGATTGGTCCGAAGAGGCAATCCTTGCTGAAGTGGAGAAGATACTCGAGCAGAAAGCTATTGATAGTTACTCTCCTGCTTTCAATCAGCCACCGAAAACAAGAGTAGGCGATGATGAATAATGGACAAGAATGAAAAGCTTATCCAAATGTATCAGGAGGCAAACTTTTACCTGCTTGGTCTTATTCGTTCTTTAGAAGAAGGCCCGACTAAAAGGCGAAAGGAACAGCTTCTCAGGCAGATACGTGAAATCATCGCGAACCTTTCAGAGAATGCTGCTGAAACGGCAAGAGAGATCATTGAGGAATCGTATAAAGCTGGTTCATCTGAAGCCATAAGGCAGCTGCTTGCGCAGGGGATTGCTGAAGAAGCCATCGAACCTACTTTAAAAACGGTTATCCATGTAAGAGCGGTGCAGGCCATTGTCGATGAAACCTTTTATCGCATTCTGGAGGCAAACGACAATGCAACTGCAGATGTGAAAGAAAGAATCGAGGAAGTTGTATTCCGGGCAAACAGAAGGTCATTGATTGAGGGTGTCTCCAGACGGCAGGCAACAAAAGATGCTATAGCTGAGATGACGGCAAGAGGCATCACAGGCATCACGGCAAAGAATGGTGCTCAAATTCCTATCGATAAATACATGGCGAATGTGATCCAGTATCATCAGCGCCAGGCTCATGTTGAAGGAAATCTGAACCGGCTTGCAGAAACTGGCCAGGACCTGGTTTATGTCAATTCAGTTGGGATAACTTGTGATATCTGCGCCAAGTATCAGGGCAGAGTTTACAGCATCAGTGGAAATGATGATCGATTCCCGAAGCTGACGGTAAAGCCGCCCTATCACGGCCACTGTGTGCACAGCACAGCTGCTTGGGTGGAAGAGTACCAGGATGAACTGGATGTGAAGAAGGTTTTAAAAGATTCAAATAAGCCGTTTATCGACAGCCGTACAGAAGCTAATGTCCGGAAGTATGAAAAGATGCAGCGAGAAAAATCCAAAAAGAACGAAGCCAGAAAACAATGGATTCGCTACAAAGCCAGGATGCCTGATCTTCCTGATTTAAAAACATTCGCCAGTCAGAAATCCCGAAACACTAAGCTGTATCAGGAATGGATGGAGGACTACCGGAAGATTGGTGGAGAAATCAAGAAACGAGGCGTATTAAAAGATGACTGAGAAAGATAAAAAATTGAAGACTCAAATAGAAGTCTCCGGATTGGATATGGTTCAAGACCTTCTGAAGTTTGTAAGGGGATTTGTAAACGATGAAAGGATTCCTGAAGCCGTAAGAACTGAATTCATGGATAAATTCAATAATCATATTGAATCAAAACATAACTAACACTCGATGAGTGTTTTTCTTTTGCCTTTTTACGTGCTGCAGGCGTAAAAGAACATCACGGAAATAGCCTACTGAGGCTCAAAATTAGGAGGAATATATGAAAAATATATACGCTTTATTTACTTGGATCTGGCTACTCTTTGCCAAGGAAAAAGAGGTAATGAAAGTTGAAGTGAAAAAGCCATTTCTGTTGTCCGTTGGAAGTCTTCAAACCTTTGCAGGTGATCCTGGCGGCGGTGCCGGCGGTTCTGGAACTGATCCAGGAGGAGCGGCTGGAGGCGGAACTGACCCGGGCGGAGAAGAAGCTTTTGCCACCTTCAAAACTCAGGAGGATTTAAACAAGCGTCTCTCTCGTGCCGAAAAGAAAGGTCAAAAGGAATTAGCCACATCACTAGGCTTTGAATCGGTGGAGGCGATGCAAGATGCTTTGAAGCAGAAGGAACCTCCAGCTACAAAGACTGGCCAAGGGAAAGAAAAAGATCCTGATCCAGTCAATGTCGATGCCGTTGTTGAAGCGAAGCTGAAGGAAGAACGAGATAAGACATTTAAACGCCTGGTAAATGCCGAGGTTAAAGTATTGGCGAATGAACTCGGGTTCGCAGATTGGGAAGATGCCCTGGCACTCGCCGATCTTTCTGAAGTAAAAGAAGATGAAAAGGGCAATATCACTGGAGTTAAAGAAGCTCTGGAAGCTTTAAGCAAGAAAAAGCCTCACCTGTTAAAGGCAACAAAGCAGGGGCAGTTTGGCGCTTCTATCCCTAATAATCAGCAGCGTCAAAAGGAATCACTGGAAAACATTAAGAAAATGGCCACTAACCGCGGCACTCAACAAACCGCAGCTAATAATCCATGGGCTTAAATTAAAAGGAGGATTCATTTATGCGATTACAACCAACTGAAAAGTTTGTAGTACAAGACTCTTATGAAATCCTGGCTTCTTATGAGGCGATCAGGGAAGTAGTTAACGGAATCACAATCGATGCTTCAGCAGTAACAGCTGATGGAGATGGAAAAAAGATTGTGAAGAAGGGAATGCCATTAGGAAAACTGGCCAATGGAAAATACGCACCTTACAATGCCGGTGCAACTGATGGAAGTGAAAATCCTACTGTTATCCTGAAGCACTCTTATGACGTAACAGAAGGCGACCAGGTTGCAGCTGGGTACGAGATGGCGAAAGTCATTTCAGAGCGCATCCCTGTTACTGTCGATGCCGCATTAAAAGGCAAAATGCCACTTATTCAATTTGCTTAAGCCATTTCTGGAATCAGAGGTGGCTTTATTATTCAACACAATTTGAAAGGATGATCCCTGAATGTCTAAGCCAAAATTCTTGTTAAAACTCGATATCCAAACCTTTGCCGGCCCTGAATTAGTTGGATTGGAACAAGCTTTATCCGGCGAAGAGCTGATTGTATATTCCCGTAACCTAGCAACACCAAATAATTACTTGCATGAGCTGCTGTTCCCGGCACGTGAAACATCTGAATTAACAGTGGACATTGTCCGAGAAGGATCTCGTCTCCCAGTAATGGCGCAAATTGCTGAACTCGGCACCCAGGTTGAGTACGGAAGCCGAGAGGGGATGACAGGCCAGCGCATTGAGATTCCTAAAATCCAGCGCGGACGTGCAATGGATGAGAAACTGGTTCGTATTCTTCTTCAAGGCGGTCTTCGGAACAATGAGGTTGCTGAGATTCGCCGTACGCAGCTGAATGATGCCGATTATGCAGTGGATGCGATCAAGGCACGGAAAGAGTGGATCGCCTTACAGTCTGTATCTACTGGCGGCGTCACTTATGCCGAGGGAGGCGTTCAGTTCTCTGTTGATTTTGGATTCACTTCTGAACAAAAGCCAGTATTAAGCGGTACTGATCTTTGGAGCGACACAGTAAACTCCAACCCACTGGAAGACATCATGGGATGGGTAAATACTTTCGCTGATAAAGGAATCAATTTAACCCGTGCCTTAGCCTCCCGCCAGGTTGTTTCTTATCTTCTTCAGAATAAGAATATCCGACTGGCTTATCATGGAGACCCATCAGGATCAGCTAACCCGCCACAGCTTAACAAAGCACAATTGGATCAGCTGTTCACTTCTCAAGGGTTGCCGAAAGTTGTCGCATACGATACACAGGCTCGAGTGGAAAACAGAGCTTTAACAAATGGGAAGTTGTCATTCTCAAATGTTCGCATGGCACCTCAAAATCGTTTCGTTATGCTGCCTGAAGGTCCGTTAGGGCACTACCTGTGGGCAGAAACAACTGAGGAAATGTTGAGTGATATCCAAGCGGAGAAGACGGACAGCAACGGCATTTATGTTTTCCGTAAGGTAAACGAGCATCCGATCCGAGTTGAAACAATCGGTGTCAATCTTGCTTTCCCTTCTCTTGGACTTAACGACTCTATCGTCACTGCAACTGTACTTTAATTTTGGACGAGGGCATTAGCAGAAGCTGGTGCCCAACAAAAATTACTGAAAGGATGATTTCCGATGGAATTGAAATTAAAGGGCAAGGTTAAACACAACGGTAAATGGTACGATTCTGATGCAACAATTAAGGTGAAACAAGAAGAAGGTGAACGCCTTGTTAAAATGGGAGCTGCTGAAGAAATCGAATCAGTAAAGAAAAGCGATGAAGACACTGCTGCTGAAAAGAAGAAATCCAAAAAAGAAAAAGAGTAGGTGGTTTGAATGCCTACTCTTGAAACCGTTGATCTGTGGATTCTCGGGAACATTTTAGACCGGAAGGATTGGGTCAGTTCCGAAGAGAAGGAAATTGCTGTCACTCAAGCCACACGAAATCTTCAACGCTGGTATCCTGGAGTTCTAATAACAGATGAGCTGCTGGCTTATCAAGCAATCTGGGAACTGCAGGGGATAGATCCAGCCTTAAAGTTCCAGAAGCAGGGAGTCAAATCGGTCAGCGAAGGCGAAGACAGGATTGATTATCTTGACAGGGATAAGGTAGCCCCTGATGTAAGGGAAATTCTTGGTCCGCCTGCCTTTGAATTGATTGAGGAAGCTCCGGTCATTCTTGAGGGCGGGCGATTGGTATGAGCTTATTTGGATATCCTGCAACCGTTACCCATTTTAAAGCCCAGACAGACAACTGGAATCGTGTAACAGGCTATTTTCCTGAAGTGAAATCAGCGAAGGTAGTTGAGGAGCAAAAGGAAATCAAAAATGGACAGGGTGAAGAGGTTCAATCCAATGCTGAAATTCATTTAGAAGGGGCGCAAGATGTTTCTTCTAATGATTATTTTGAGTATGTTAATGCACTGGGACGCACAGTCAGATACGATGTGCAGCATATTGAAATAAAGAAGCAGATGGGTACAGACGAGGTTAAGAAGGTGATTGTCTATGGCTAGCAGCCGTAATGTCTACAGCTTCGATATTGAGGGCATTGACGCCATGATTCTAACTCTTGACCGGATTGAACAGGAGCAGGAGCGGAAGATGGATCAAATCCTCACCAAATTAGCCCAGAAAGTGATTGAAGATGCTAAAAGGCTGGCACCTTTGGATTCCGGTGATCTTGAAGCAGCTTTAGTAGTTGGAGAAGTCAAAAAGAGAATCTCTCGGATGTTTATCGAATTGGGAACCAGTCCAGAGGTGGATGATTATGCAGTCGTTCAGCATGAAGGATTTCGAAAAACAAAAGGCGGCAATGTGGTCAGCTTGTCTCCTGGTGAGAAGACCAGAAGCAAAGGGCCTCATAAAGGCTATATGCCTGGCGCCAAGTATTTAGAAAATGCCATCAAAATAAATGAACGACTTATCATCCAGGAATTGAGCAATGCTCTGAGATTTTGAGGTGATGCAGTGAGAGCCCAAGAATTTATCAACTTTCTCACAAATGAAGGGTTTAATGTTTTTCCTGATCCAAACTTCATACCTGATGTTGAAGAGAGTCAGCTGCCGGCTCTCTTTGTTTTTGGCTCAGGGGGAGGAGAACCGGACGACGAGCTGCCGATGGAATTTCCCACCTTTCAGGTAATTGTGAAAGGCCGCAGCTATAAAGCAGATTCCTCCCAGATGGACAAGACAGAGCAGCTGGCCAAACAGCTTATTAATAAGATGCACCAGGTAAACCACAGGTTTATCGGCGATAATCTTGTTTACTACATCAGGTCTGTTCAAAGCAATCCCATCCCGATCGGACTGGACACTTTGGAGAGGCCTGTTTTTTCAACGAATTTCAGGTTGAGAATTCAGCCTGTAACTTAGAGAGGAGAGTTATAAATGCCAGTAATTGACGTACCTATCGGGCCTGCAGAGGTTGAATTCGGCACCACAACGCCTACGGTATTTGATATCACTAAGGGAGGTATTGTCTTCAGTGCTAATACTTCAAAACAGGATGTTACAGTGGATCAATATGGCGATACCCCCGTGAAGTCAATTCTCAAAGGCCGCACATGCCAGGCGGTTGTTCCGTTTGCCTTGCATGATTTGAAAAAGCTTGGGATCGTTACTCCAGACAGTAAATATGGAGAAGATACCACCAATCCGGAAGCAATTAAAAAGAGGTTGAATGTCTATGCAAATGCAGGCTATAACCTTCTAGGCGATGCGGATCAGCTGGTTATCAAGCCTACATCTGATGGAACAAGCCCAAATGATTATATTACGATCCCCCTTGCTTCCCCTGTCGCTGATGTGGAGTGGACCTACAACTCAGATAATGAGCGCGTATGTAATATCACATTTGTTGGTTACCCGGACAGCACGGGTCTACTGTACTTCCTCGGTGACGAGTCAGTTGTCATTCCTGAATAATTTTGAAATGAGAGGGTGCTAAGGCGCTCTCTCATTTATTTGGAGGTTCCCTATGTTAAATATTTTTAAGAGTTCCTTAACGGGAAATGAAATGTACCTACATGAGAAAAAAGTAGAAATCCCAAAGTTAACACCGGATCGCTGGAAGAAATTATTTGAGAAAGTAGATATGCTTCCAGGTCTTATCGTGCAAGTGCTGCTTGCTCCCAAGAAAGAGTTTTACACAGTTGTTGTTTCGGCCTGCCAGTTGGCACTGGATGAAATAACTGAAATCGTCGCCATATTAAGCGAAGTCGAAGTGGAATACATCAAAAAGAATGTTGCTTTACATGAAATCATTGAATTTCTAACTAAAACAGTTCAGAGAAACAAATTAGATGAAATGGCAAAAAACCTCAAAAGCCTTCTACCCCAAAAGACAGAGGAGTAGAGGGCAAAATCTCATTTGAGGAATTTATCTATAAAGCTTCTTTCACATTGAATGTTTCTCCTAAAGTGCTGGAGACTCAATATTACTTCAAAGATCTTCCCCAGCTTCTTGAAGAAAGGGCAAAGGAAAAGAACGAAAAGATTCTTGAACAGATATTTATACGCCTAGCTACAAACCAGCGAGCAATGGAAGAAGAAGAATACAAAAAGTTCCTGAAAGTTCTAACGAAAAAGTTAAAAAGCCAGCCAGGCTTAGAATTTAGCCGTGACAAAATGGAAGAACTCCGAATGATGACCCATTTAGGGGCAAATAAATCCAGATAGAAAGGAGGTAATCGAATGGCAACCGAATTAGGGGAACTGCGCGCCAGATTAACACTGCAGGCACAAGAATTTCAGCGAGGGATGCAGCAGACCAGAACCTCCTTGTTATCAACGGCTAATTCCACCAAGGCAACAAGTCAAGCGATGAGCATTCTAAGTTCTTCCACATCTTCTTTAAGTCAAGCAGCTCAAAACGGTATTGTTCCCGCAACCGAATTGGCCGGGGATTTAGAGAATCAGATAGGAAGCATTAATGAATTATCAGGAGAGACAACAAACGCTATTTCTGATTTAGGCGGGGCTGTAGAAGATCTCGGTCCTGCAGCAGAAGAAGGAGCAGGTTCTGCGACAGCCAGTATTGAGGAAATGCTATCAACCATTCAAACAGCTTCTCTTGCTATTGGGGGCGCCATTGCAGCAGGTGTAGGGGTTAGTGTAAAGCAGGCTGCTGATTTTGAAGCTCAAATGATGAGAGTTAAGGCTATTTCAGGAGCTACAGATGAAGAATTTCAAAGTCTTCAGCAATCAGCTTTAGATTTAGGTGCCAGCACTTCTAAATCGGCGAGTGAAGTAGCAATCGCCTTTGAGGATATGGCAGCAATGGGTTTTAATGCGACAGAGATTATCGCGGCCATGCCAGGCGTTATTGCAGCGGCTGAAGCATCAGGAAGTGATCTAGCGCAAACTTCGGGGATAGTTGCGGCTGCGCTGAATGCTTTTCAGCTGGAGGCTGCTGACGCGACAAAGGTTGCGGATATCTTGGCCATGACAGCTAATATCTCAGCAGCCGGCATCGAGGATATGGGATATGCATTGAAGTATGTAGGGCCAGTTGCTAATACTTTAGGAATTAGCCTGGAAGAAGTATCAGCGGCTATAGGGATTATGACCAATGCAGGGCTTGATGGAAGCAGCGCAGGTACATCTTTGAGAGCGGCATTGCTTGCCCTAAATAACCCAGCTAAAGAACAAGAGAAAACAATGAAGCAGCTTGGTTTCTCTATGAAGGACAGTAACGGGGAGTCTAAAAGTCTCGCCAATATATTCGGGGACCTGGCTAAAGCAACAGAAAATATGACACAGGCTGAGAAAGTTGCAACAATCGCTAAACTTGTAGGAACTGAAGCTTCTTCCGGAATGATCGCAGTAATGGAAGGTGGCGTCGACCAATTAAATGAGTTTACAAAGTCTCTGCAGAATTCATCCGGGGCCTCCAAAGAAGCAGCAGCCATTATGAAGGATAACCTCAAAGGAGCAGCAGATGAACTAACCGGCGCTTTTGAAACTCTAGGAATTAAAGTAGGTAACGAATTCCTACCCATGTTAACCGATGTCACTCAAAAAGGTGCAGAAGTAGTAGGCGCAATCGGGGAGATGGATACTTCAGCTGTGAAAACAGGTGTTGCATTTGCAGGGACTGCCTCTGCCATAGCACTTGTCATTTCTACCGTTGGAAAACTAGCTATCGCAACAAGAGGATTAATGGCGTCAATGGGGCCAGCGGGCTGGCTAATAACGGGGTTATCACTTCTGGGCGGTGCTCTTGTGGCAGCAAGAATACACCAAGAAGACATGAAGGAAGTAACTTTAGAAACAGCAAACTCCATGATCGAAAGCGCTGATTCATTGAAGGTTACGATTGATAAATACGATCAGCTCAGTCAAAAATCTAAGCTTTCAACCGATGAACTGGGAAGATTTCTGGATATAAATTCTGAGATTGCAAAGACGGCTGATCCCAATGTGATCGCAAGGCTGAAGGATGAACAGGAAAAATTAAGAGAAAAATCTGGCTTATCAAATGATGAATTTCAGGAAATGCTGAAGCTGAATCAAGAATTGATTGAAAAAGTGCCTGAGACTAATGCGACCATCACAGATCAAGGCAATGCTATTGCTGAAAACACAAGCAAGGCAAAAGAATATAATGCGCAGCAAATGGAAATGATTCGCCTGGAATTAGAAGCACAAAAAGCTAAAGCAGAAGCTAATATGGCTGAGTATCTCGAAGATGAAAGCAGAATTAAAGATAAAATCAAAAGTACGCAAGAAAGAATAAACGAATTAAATCAGCAAGAAATTGACCAAACGGACAGGCTTCGAGGGCTACAAAAGGAATTAGCCAATGCAAAAGCAAACGACGATACTCTGGAACAAGAACGCCTTACAACAACGATTGAAATGGAAAATAGGAAACTTGAAGGCATAAAGAAACAACGGGCAGAAGCAGCCCAATTAATAGTTGATAAAACTAATGAACTTAATAAAATCCAAGAACAAATTGGTAAGCTGGATGAAGTAAACCGCAAAATGGTCGATATTGAATTGAAACAGGCCGGGATTAATGCTAAACGCGGAGAGGAAATGCGAGCGTTAGATGCCGCCATTTCTAAACTGGAAACCCAGAAACAAAAGCTTCAAAATAACACTCCTGCTGCAGAAAGAAATACTGAGGAACATCGCAGGACTGTAGCTGCCATTCAATCACAAATAGACAATTTAAATTCCGTTAGGAATCGAATTTCAGAAATAACCGGACAAGCCCAAACCATGAATCGAACGATTGGTTCTACGATCTACAAGGATATTGTTATAAGAGAGAAAAAGTATGCCCTAGTAACTACTCCGGGACAATCAGGAAGAATCCCTGAAGGATTACGTCACAACGGCGGTCCTGTAGGCACCATTCCCAAACTGCATGCGGGAGGGCTTACCTCTCGTCTTATGAGCGCACCCTTGCATAACGAAATTGATGTAAGACTTTTACGCAACGAAACGGTTCTGACTGAAGCTCAGCAGGCAAACTTATTCAGAATGATTGATGCCGGGTTAACAGGTAACGGCGGTCAGCCAGCGTTTGATCCTGAAGTGATTGAACTTCTGAGGGAAATCGAAAGAGGAATCGCTAATGGATTGAATGCAACAATCTTAATGGATGGAAGAGAAGCTGCAAGGGCGGTTGACCCCCACTTGAAGGAGCTGCAACAAAATAGAGACTATTCCCATCTTAAGTTCAGAGGGGAGAATTTGTAATGCTTAAAAACGGGTTTACGTTTAATGGAGAAAGAAAACCATTTGTCATGACCATTTCTAAAAAACGTACTTATTGGCCACCAGTTCAGCGTAGCCTTCTTGATATCCCAAAGGTACCTGGTGCGAGATTGATGCACTCGAAAATTGGCGTAAGGCAAATAGCGGTGGATGTGGAAGTCGAGGGTGCGAATCAGGAGAGCCTAAGGAAGAGAGCTGAAGAACTTGCGCGCTGGCTAATCACAGATGAGCCTGCACCTTTAATCTTTGACGATGAGAGAGATAGGACGTATTTTGCCATCGTGGAAGGGGAATTTGATCCGACAGAATTGGCCATGCGGGGTTATGGAACTATCCAATTCATCTGCCCTGATCCTTACAAGTATGCTGATTTAAAGCCGATTAAGCTATACCCCAGTTCATCACCTACAATTCAAAATGTAGAAGTATTGGGGAATATCGAAACTTACCCGGTTACAAGAGTTGAGGTCCAGAAAAAGCTAAACTTTTTTGCACTTGTAACTGGCGATGACTACTTGCAAATTGGCGAGGATGCCGAGGTGGATCAGACTATTATCGATCCAGAAACGTTAGTTTTTTCTGATTCAATGGCTGCTACATCTGGCTGGGGCCAGGCAACATATGTTGATAATGGGTATATAGCGGGAACTATCGCCAGTGATGGATCATCATTTTATCCGGAAACTTTCGGAACAGTGATTCAGCCACCTCAATGGCAAGGACCATCTGTAAAAAAATCTATCGGGAAATCACTCAGTGACTTCAGGGCGGAAGCATTAGTAGAGCTTCAGAATAAAGGCAACAGGACAGGTATGCTTGAAATCTATTTCTTAGGAAGCTCGAACCAAACGGTAGCTAAAATAGGCATTCAAGATCGCCACGCTATCACAGAAAATGTAATAGCCTCAGCCCGAATTGGAGATTCAGACACAGGGAAATGGATTGCGACAGAGGAAGCCAGGAACCCTGAATGGTGGACAAACTTTAAAGGTGTCCTGCGTATTGAACGAAAGGAGAAGCGCTGGACCGTCTATTTCAGTCCAATTGATTCTAAAGGCAATCACACTTACCCGAGAGGTTCGGATGGATCCCTCACTTATTTTGATGCGATTGAAGAGTTTGATGAACCCATCACTCAGATTCAAGTCGCCTTCAGGATATATCCCAATACAACGAAAGCGGATATGAAGATTAGTGATTTGAAAATATGGGAGCTGAATCAAAAACCGGCAACCTACATCATTAACATAGCTAATCCCGGTGATATTCTTGAATTTGATCACTACAAAAACACAATAAAGAAAAATGGAGAATTGCTGCTTGGGTTGAAGGACTTTGCCAGCAATTTTTTTGCGTTAAAGCCAGGCAAAAATCCAGTATCCTTTTTACCTAGTGATGCCGGCATTGTAACGATTTCCTTCAGGGAGCGATATCTATGATTTATGTGTTAAATAAAGTGGATTCCATTGCAAATATACTCGAGCCCCAGAAAGAGAAATCGTATTGGGGTGATTTGCACATCCAGGACCTGAAAGAAGGAATTGAGACTTTTGAATTTTCAACTGATGTTGATATCCCTACAAACTCTACCATTGTCCTGAGAACATCCAGGAATGAACTTGTACCCTTTATAGTTCAGCGGGTTAATAAAATTTCAAATTACAGCCGTACTATTCACTACACTTGTGATGCTGAATTTTTGGAACTTAGGTACAGTAAAATTCTTGAGCCTCAGCTATTAGAAGGACAGACACCTGAAACAGCTCTGTCGTTTGGTCTTCAAGGGACACGATGGCAATTGGGAGATGTTGAAGTAGCTGACGTTAAAGAAGTGCATATTGATGAATATATGAATGTCCTGAAGTATTTAAGGGTGATTGCTGCGGAATTCGATTTGGAACTTCGATTTCGAGTTGAATTTCTGAATAGTAGGGTGTCCAGGCGTTATGTGGATTTTGTGAAGAAAACAGGATTGGATGCGGGGAAAGAAATTGTGTTCGGAAAGGACCTTCAGAATATTGAGAGGCTTGAGGATTCCAGTGCCATAGTTTCAGCATTATATGGGGTGGGTCCGGCAGACGACAACGGAAATTTTATGACGGTTGCATCTGTAAATGGTGGCAAGCCCTACGTTGAGAATAAAGGTGCATTAGACCGGTGGGGAAAAGACGGAGAGCACCGGTATGACATTTTCATGCCTTCTGTTGATAAAGAAGGTCTCACACCTCAAGAACTTTTAAGGCTAACGAATGAGGAGCTTTCCAAGCGGATTAACTCCATAGTGACCTATAAAGTAGATGGGGTTGATTTTTACGATGTGCTCGGCATGGATCACGAAGTCGTGAATCTGGGCGACACCGTTCGAATTAAGGACGAAGGCTTTTCTCCACCGTTGTACCTGGAAGCTCGGATAATCAGAGTGGAAAGAAGCTATACGGATTCATCAAGAAATCAGTATACCCTCGGAGATTATGTGGAAGTAGACATTAAAACCTACAAATACATTCGGGATCTTCAAAAACTTATTAACAAAAGTAAAGAAAGCTGGAACGCAGCTGAAGAGAATGCTGTTCAACGGGCCCAGCTGATTATCGAGCAGACAGAGGAATCCATTAATGTTCGGGTAGAAGGCGTAAAGCAAACAGTTGATGGCCATACAACAACCATTAACCAGATCAATCTAGACATCGATGGAATTGTTTTGAAAGCCAATCAAACTGACACGAGATTAGGAGAAGCGGAAGCATCCATTCTTGTAAATGCCAATGGGATTCAGCAAAGGGTCAGTAAGGATGACTATAACGGCAATGTCATTGCATCCTTAATCAATCAAACGGCCACTGATATCACCATCCAAGCGGAGAAAATAAATCTTAACGGAATCACTCGAGTAGCTTCCCAATTAAATATTGGTGAGCAATTTGATAACAGTAGCTATAAGAGTCTCTATTTTCGTGGCGGTGATGCTGTAATAGAAGTTGCTCCTTATTCTTCAGGTTTACTTTTATTCACCATTACCGATGTAAATCTGAATAATTGCTTAAAGGCTGTGAATGGATCAGGAACAGAATTTACAAAGCCTGTAACCTCAAGTGCACCTGAGCAGGGCTATTGTGGAGTAGGCGGAATGGATTCTATGGGTACTTCTGGGGCTGTCGCTGGGGTCGGAGTGAACTTTAAAGCAACAAGAAAATACACGCCTTCTTCTGTTAATATCAGCAGTTTTTCAGGTGGGACCAATGCCGGATTTGTGACTACTTCTCAGATTACCAGAGATGGCTTCTGGCTATTTATCGGCGGTTCAGGGACTGCGGATGTATTTAAATATTGGAGGGGGACCTACAGTGTTAGCTAGTGTGAGCGGCAGCCAATTAGATATTAAATGTAACTACTGTAACCATTCATTTCACCAAGATGTACAAGATACCACGTTACCTTATTTGGATGAATTTCAGGAATTTGAGAATTTGACTGTTCAATGTCCAAACTGCCAAGTGATGGAAACTTTTAACGTGAATATCCCTGAAAATGATACAGATGAACCTTATGAATCTGGTGAATTGCCTTTAAAAGAGGAAATCCAGCGTTACTATGTTAGATTACTCATCCGGCTGGTAAGGGAGGATTTCAAGGAGGTGCAGCATAATGGAAATTGAAATCCTGAATCATTTCAACACTCTGAAACAAGGGGATACCAAAACAGAGTTCAGTCTTAAACTTCTTGATTTTAATAGAGAACCATTGGACCTAGAGGGAAAGACAACAAAGGTTCTTATCGCTAATAACACAGGAAAAATATTAGAGAAGACACCCACAATCGATGAAACTGATGTGGGTGTTATTCATTTTAAATTTAGCGATGCCGATGTAACTGGATTTGGAGATATGCGCCTGGAGATACACGTCACAGATGCAGCTGGAGATACCCAGGTAATCCCGTCCAGTGGTTATTATAAGTTCACCATAGACAGAAACTTAAATGACCTGTCAGATGGGATCACAAGCTACTCTCTCGAATATTTTATAGCTCAGCTTGATGAAAAGGAGCTGGAGCTCGATGAAGCAAGGGATGCTGCATTAGAAGCGGCAGGGAATGTTACTGCGGCTGTAGAAGCGGCTAATACTGCTGCAGATGAAGCTAATGCTCAAGCCCTTCATGCTAAAACACAGGGAGATTATGCCCTGCAGCAGGGGGATATTGCGGCAACGGAGGCAAGTAATTTATCCACTTTAAAAACGGACGTGCAAACAGCCACAACGAATGCAAATAATGCGGCCACATCTGCTATTGAATCGGCTAACAATGCCAATACAAAGGCAACAGAAGCAGAAACAGCTGCTAGTAATGCAAACGCCCAGGCAACCTTTGCTCAAGATCAAGGGGATTATGCAAAAGCTCAGGGCGATTATGCCAAACAAATTGCAGACGATATTTCTTCCAGTGCAGGCGTCACAAGTGTCAATGGAAAGACAGGAGCAGTTTCAATTACATCTGCAGATATTACGATGATTCCACGTAAGCTCAGTACGGATCCAGGCTCAGGGTACCCTAATGGAGTCACCATGTTTGATGTGATTGAGAGTACTAGCGAGGGCTATCCAATCAGTTTAGGGATCGTAATTAATTATAAATTTAGCAATTTGCGTTTTGTGCAATTTATGTATCAGCACTCTTCTCCGAGATCGTTTATCCGTACCTGGTACAATGACGCTTGGTCTCCATGGGAAGAATTAGAAAAGGTCCAGTCAGTTAACGGGAAGACCGGTGCCATTACTTTAAATGCCGGCGATGTAGGAGCAGAGACACCTGCAGGGGCACAAGCTAAGATCGATACTGCAATTGCAGGATTAATTGATGGTGCACCTGGGGCATTAGATACCCTGAAAGAGTTGGCCGATGCTATGGGGGATGACCCTAATTTCGCCACTACAGTACTCAACCGATTAACCACAATTGAAACAGAATCTGCTGCGCATTCGGCGGAAAGTATGCCACATAAATTTACCGATGCCATAGACTTAAAAACCTATCGGTATGGATTTCAAACGAATACTGCTAAAGATGGGTTGGTATTTGTGTATGAGGAGGTTTTATAATGCCAGAAATTAATTTACCTACAAAAGCTACGCAGGATTTAATTAAGCAGGATACCGCAGATATTTTGAGTCAGTTTCCGATTAGTGGAGGTACAGATTGGAGTAAGTTAACTCCTGCATTTTCTTATACATCCACTGCTGCCTCAGCGTCCTCATCAGCTGGAACACTATTAGACATCACAGGTAAAGGAATTTTAACCGGAGTTTACATTCGTGGTGGGGTTACAAACTCGTCTAATAATATACGTATCACTATCGACGGCGTTGTTGTAGGTGGATGGATAAATTCCTATGGTGCTGCAGGTGATGCGGTTCCTATAACATATAAGTTCAACCAGTCTTTAAAAGTAGAGGGATATTCATCAAACAATCTTTATGTAGGTGTCTCTTACAATTTGATATAAGGAGGTAAAGCATGTTAACCATTTTAAAAGAATACATCGAAGGTGGTTACCAAATATCTGAATACAGTAGGGACGGGGTAAATGTTTCTCATACCGTCAAAGTCCCTATTCAAAGTGAGATGCCAGCAGAACCAGAACAGCAGGAACCAACCTTAGAAGACAAAATTAACTACATTTATTATAAAAATATGGGAGTGATTTAAGATGATTCAAGATTTAGCTAGATTGGTACGTTTGGGGATTATCACAGTAGAAAGTATTAAGGATGAATCTATCCGACAACAAGTCGAGTATGAATTGAACAAGTAATGTAACTCAAGAAGAGCAGGTGATTTGAATGCTTTTTGTAATTTGTGTTTTTATATTTCAATTAGCAATTGGTTCATATGTCCTAAAGGGAATGAAAGAGCTAATTGAACCCAAAGTAAAGATAAGGTAATAAACATCAGGAAGAAAATGCGCACTAGTGTGCATTAGTGTGTATTGATAAATGACAGTATGTGTTGGACAATATTACCATACATAAATGGGGGTGGTAATATTGGCAACGCAGCGGGTAAACATCACCTTAGATCCAAAAGTTTATGAAGAGTTTTGTAGAATAGCAGGTAAGAAAGGTATTAGAGTCTCCACCTGGATTAATGCCCAGATGATCGAATTCATCGAGGAAGAAAAAGTAATTGAAGAATATCGCAGGAAGAAGCGCTCTGAATAGGGTGCTTCTTTTAATTTGAGGAGGGAATATTAATGCACGAACAAATTGAGAAAAACTTCAAGTACCATCCACCTAAGGATCAAGAAACAGTTCTTGCTCACGAAACAGTTAGGAATGAGTGTAGACACTTAGCGAATACCCTTGATACATTATTGCCAAACAGCCGAGAAAAGTCTTTAGCAATGACTAAGTTAGAAGAAGTAATGATGTGGGCTAACGCTTCAATAGCACGTAACTAATTTTTATTGCGCATCATTATTTGTTATCACGGGTAAACCCTCATAAACGCTGATATATAGGGGTTTATGGATATACCCAAGATTAGGAAGATGAAACGCAACAAAACAAACACCTAAAAAGGTGTATTTTTTATGAACTTAGGGCTCATTTTGAGCCCTTTTTTGAGAGGGGAATGGGGAAAATGAAACATAACACGGATACGTTATGGGTAGCTATTACAGGCGGTGGAATTTCTTCTATTGCTTATTTACTTGGGGGAATTGATAAATTGTTAATTGCTTTTGTAATTCTCATGACACTGGATTATTTAACCGGCGTTTCTGCAGCGTTTTATGACAAAAAGGTATCTTCTAAATCTGCTTTTAAAGGGCTAATGAAGAAAGGGGCAATGTTTTCCCTGGTCATCGTTGCTACTCAGATGGATATCATCTTGGGGAACGAAGGACAGTTCATTCGTTATGCCATGCTAATGTTTTTAATTGGTACCGAAGGAATTAGCTTAATCGAAAATCTGGGCAGACTCGATGTGAAGCTGCCAAAGTTTTTATCCGATAAATTTATTCAACTTAAAGATGAGCACGATAAACTGAGCAAATAAAGTTGGAAGGGGAGATTCGTATGGTTAAAAAAGTGAAGTGGGATCCTGGGCATGGTGGTTCTGATCCGGGTGCAGTCGGCAATGCATTATTAGAAAAGGTCCTTACTCATAAAATTGTTGGATACGCCATGGACTATCTGGAAGCAAACTTCACAGGATTTACCCAGAGTACAACCAGGGGTGGTGATCAAACCCTATCGTTAACCCAAAGAACTGATCAGGCAAATAAAGAAGGAGCTGATGTGTTCGTCAGCGTGCATATAAATGCTGGCGGAGGAAAGGGCTTTGAATCCTTTATCTATAATGGATCTATTAGCAGTGCAACTCAAGCTTTCCAGAACACACTCCACGCTGAAGTTATGGCTGCCATGAGAAAAGATGGTGTAACATCTGATAGAGGTAAAAAACGAGCAAACTTTGCTGTGTTGAGACAAACAAAAATGGTGGCCTGCTTAACGGAAAACCTATTTATTGATACTTCAGATGCTAATTTTCTAAAGAAGGAAGCATTCTTAAAAGCTGTTGGTGAGGCGCATGCCCGAGGTGTTGCAAAGTTCCTTGGTCTACCTGTGAAGAAGTCTAAGCCAGCTGCACCAAAAACATCTTCATCTACAACGGGCTCTCTCTATAAGGTCCAAGTTGGTGCGTTTGCAGAAAGAGCTAATGCAGATAGATTGGCAGCGGAACTAAAAGCCAAAGGGTATCCGGTGCATATTGTAAAGCAGTGATTTTTAAACCCTTCTCTTTAGAGAGGGGTTTTATTTTTAAATCATTAGCTGTAAAATATTACATATGTATGTATAAATTTGAAGGAGGGGAAGAGATGGGTTGGAAAGATATCTTTAAAGTAAGGATTCCGATTACTGTTTTGGCAGGAGGCCAAATCTTAACAGACAAGAAATTAGCTGTACCCATTCAGTCAGTTAATTTTTCACAAGGTAAAAACCCGGGTGAAATTGTCGCCAACGTACCTTTTGCGGGTGAGAAAGTCTTCAACTTTACTAATATTGAATGGGAGGAGTCCCATAGCAGAAGTGCTGGTAAGGCTGCAGCGGGAGCTATTATCGGTTCAGTAGCTGGCCCGGTAGGTACGATTGCAGGAGCTGCACTTGGAGGAAAGAAAAAGGATACGTCTAAAGCATTTATGTATCTTGTTGATCAGGAAGGTCAGGAACATCGTGTTCATATTAAATGTGATGAGAAAACCTATGTTCAACTAGCGTCCTTTATAGGATAGGAGGAAATTATGCCTTTACAAGCCTGCATCAAATGCTATCGTGTATGGGAAGCAAGAAAAGTGTGGCTTGATGGAATAGATATGGAAAACCTTAAGAATTACAATCAGACATTTGTTATCTGTAGCGATTGTAATACAGGAAAAGAAGAAAGTGTTTTAAAAAATTCTGATGGTACATTCAAGATTAACTAAAAGCCCTTCTCAATCGAGAGGGGCTTTATTTGCTTGCTTATTTTTAGTTAAGACGAAGTACGTCCGCGTAATCATAAGAAATGATCTCTCTATCTTCTGTATTAATCCAACCATCTTCTTCATGAGAATAGTCACTGATAGCACGTGAACCATAACCTTTAAAATGGCTATTAACTTTTTCAAGAATTTCTAATTCTTCATCAGTAAAAACAGTTGGATCATACTCTTTTTTAGAGTTAATAGTTATAAGTGTGTATTCATTATATGCATCATAATTTGTCGTTATTAAATCATTCTTCTCTATGCTGGATAAAAGTAGGTCATGATCTTTGGGAACTGGCCCAAAGGGCAATTTAACGTATGGCGTACCACTAACCGAAACAAGGTTCCTTTTATAACTTAGAAAGTCTGTATAAAACAATAGCTTCATTAGTTTTGTCTTAAGTACTCCATTTTGTGAAAAGTAAAGTATCATGTTAATCAATTTATTTAAATCAAATGAACTAAATCCCGATTCGATTGTTTTTTCATGCAATTTATAATTAATATTTAATGCTTCTACTAATCCTTTTTCAACATTATGTTGATCTGTATTTGATAACTTTTCATTTATTTTTGCTTGTTCTTTTTCATTAAACTTATGTTTATTGAATCTATAAAATTCATCAATTGCCTCTGGATGGTCTTTTAACCGTTTTAATACCGACATATGGGAGGAGTCAGGTAAGTATTTACCTGTTTCGTAACGTGCTATAGTGGATTTGCTCCATCCAAGTATACGAGCAAACAAGTCCATGGATAAGCCATATTGGTTACGGATAGACTTGATGTCATCAAGGGACAATCCAACCCTTTCCTCATACATCTTTGTAAGCGTTTCCATAGTCTCCGTATCCAATATTTCATCGTATAAATCCTCACCACAAGGGCATTGTAAAACTCTTTCATTTATTTCAAAGGTTTCTCCTTTGAAGGTATATGAAGACTGACGATCAATAACAATCGCATCTACATCTTTTTGACAGTGATCACAGTATTTTTTCTTTGATGCTACCATAGTAGTGTCCTCCATAGTTTATTCCTCCAACACTTAGATTTTAAGGATTAGAATAATAAATAATTTACCAATCCTTATGGAAAGATAAACACACACAACCCCGGTGGTCAATTTTCAATTTGATGTAAGTCATAACATCGTTAATTTCTTTCTTGAAAATCCAAATAACCTTACCATCTTTGGGTCTATTAACATCGGTACACGGTCCATCGAAATAGTCATTCGGTGTTAGCTTTAATGCTTCATCCCACGCTTGGCCTGGGTTTCTTAGCCCGATTTCCAATAAAGCCTCTTTCCATTTTATCTGCTTCCCAGATGGATGAGTGTATGTTCTCGGAATAAATTCTTTTCTGCCTTCAGAGATGAGTTTTTTTGCTTCCCTTAAAAAAGCAGTTTTGTTAATATTTGACAACTGCTGACGTGATTAATTTCATTAAAATCATCTCCGATAGTAGTAGTATATACAAAGTTGGTATCAATTGATACCAAAAAGTTATCGATTCGACAAAAGTTTTAATTTTTCGACAAATTCCAAGTAAAGTGCAAGGTGGTAATAAAAAACAGAGGACAAAACAATTATAAATGATTATAAGAGAACTGAATATATTTATCCAAAAAAATTCCAATACTTTATACCTAAGAAAATTAAAAAGGTAAATTATCTTCAGGCAGAACAGGTTCAATTTCTCTTACTATCTGAGTTATATCGTTTTCCTCGTTCCAGGTAACCTTTTCAATAATGGTTTCCCTTTGACCAGTTTCGCTTTTTTGCTGCTGGATCCATTCATAAGCAACCACAGCCACTGCGAAATCTGGATCCTTCTTAAATTCACTATCCCTAACATGAAATTCTCCATTTCTAAATCCGCGGTTACCTTCCACATTAAGAATTGTTTGGATTACTACTTTCATTTTCTTTCTCCCGTATTTTCGTCTCAGACTTGTTAATGTATTTAGTAATGTCATCATACCAGATTTCCTCTATGGGCAACCCCAGTTCCTGGGCAATTATGTAGGCGTTTTGCAGTGTGGGAATAGTTCCCCGATATATAGCGCTCATGGTAGTAGCGCTAATTCCATACTTCCTAACAAGGTGGCTCTGTTTAATTCCTCTTTCATCAAATATTTCTTTGACCCTCGATTTCATCATGATTTCACCTCAGTGTATTACTTCGGCAAAAATAAAATTTTCCCTCTTTGCAAGTGGACTGGCAATAAATTAGGTGTACGCACATAAATATTTATCAAGCAGGTTAGAACAGCTTCGTATCTGCTTACTCACGATAACCACTTGTGAAGGAGGTAGGAAGCAATGAAGATCGAAAGAGTGGCATTATGTCTCAATGTCGAGGATCCCGACCAGAAGGAATTGCATGATTTCTTAACTAAGCTGCCAAATGGGAAGAAGCGAAATGGAAGTGCCTTTCTGAAAACACTGCTTGATCGAGAATACCAAAAGAAACGTGATTGGTATCTGTCTGAAAGAAGTAAATTTGAACATGAAAAAAGGGCGCAAGAAGCACCCAAAGGAACTGTTATAAAAAGTAATAATGGTGGAATTCGATATCAGGTAAATAAAGATTAGCAGGCCAATACGTTTACTAAAACACCTATGGCCGCACCAGCAGCTGCTCCAATTAAGAAGAACATGAAATTCATCTCCTTTTTATGCTTTGGTTATTATCTTGTTCCAAAATGCTTTGCCTTATACGAGGGAGGTTTTGAAAATGAAGCGGACTGAAATAATTGATTTTCGCTCATTCGTGAGAAATGATTATAAACAATTTGATTTGACTACTTTGAAAATCGTTAGCTTAGGCGGCAGTATTTTTGCAGTGATGATTCCGAGGACTGCAATGGCTGCTACAGCTGATGCAACCTTTGGACGAATCTGGCCCACTGTCTTAAATATCGTTGATTGGATCTGCGTAGGTGTATTTGTATTTGCCGGTGTTTCCTGGATGTTCGGTCACCGATCCAAAGCACTGGAGCTTATCATAGGCGGAGCTGCAGGGTATATTTTGGCACGGCATGCTGTCGATATCATGGAATGGCTGAGAACACTTTAGGAGGTGGACCTGGTGAAATTTAAAATTACAAGTCCTTATGGCGAATTGACAGAAGTTCGAAATAATATCCCGCATCACGGTATCGATCTTGCTATGCCTGAAGGCACTCCTCTTCGATCTATAGGAGATGGCGTTGTGGAGAATGTCCTGGACCTTGGCGGGGAGAATCTCGGGAAAGGGGTTATCATCAAGTTTGAGGATGGGACCACAGGCATATATGGCCACATGAGTGAAATTGATGTTAGAGCAGGAGAAGTGATTAAGGAAGGCGATCTGCTTGGTCTTAGCGGAAATTCAGGATTCTCAACCGGTCCACACTTGCACTTCGGGCTAAAAGATGGAGCTGGCAATTGGTCTGATCACACAACAATCGTAGAAAAGGTTGATGCAATGAGTGGAGACGCCAGCTTTGGTTTTGGTTCCTGGTTTCTTGATAAATATAATGGGTTTGCAGATCGAGTAATTGGCGGGCAGGTTGAGTTTATTCTTAAACCGATTGGAAATATGCTGCGTGATAGTCTTTTGGAGATCGGCAGGATACTCACCGAATTCATGCCTGAAATTGGGGGATGCATCACGGTCATATGTGCAGTAGGAATTATGTTTACTGGAAATGCGCCTAAATGGCTTGCAAGATGGGGAGTTGGAATGATGGGGGTGATCATATGGCTAACCGCAAAATAAAAGCCATTAAGATAAGTGAATACTTTTCCATTCAGAAAAATGAAATGGTTACCTATAAAATTACTCCGAACATTTCACTTAGCAATAATCAAAATACAAAAATGTGGAGAATGCTGCACAAAATTTATGAAGTGTATGAGTCTCCTTTATCTCGCATTTCTCGAAATGGATTTCAATTCTCATTCCGGGAAAGGGATACGATTTGGTACGATGTTGTTTTTAAATACGTGAATGGAAAGAAGGTTGTAGAGTTTTATCTCAGCACACCGAAGATTTGGTCGGTGAAACTTCGGGAAGTCATTGAAAATTATATGAAGGTAACTGTTGAGGAAGTGGAAACATCGGCTCTATCAATTCCATCTGGGGATATCAAACTCAGAGAGGTCCGCCTTCAAAGACACGATATTTTTAGCTTGCGCACTAATGCCTCTGAACAGACATCCCCAATAGGATCTATTATGAATACATTGAATGATATATCTGCAGAAGGGGATTTCGCCAGACTATCGGTATGCACAGAAGCATTTGGCAGAAAAGCATGGGCGAAAAATGCTTCCTGGGCACATGAAAAGCTATCGAAGGGAATAATGCCGCAACGGGCAAGGATCACTCCAGGTAAGGTCCTATCTGTTCTGCAGAATGGATTGATTGTGTTTTTGAACGAAGTTTACGACTTAATTAATGATACGCTAAATGCCATATCAAATGTATTCTTCAAAAGCGAAAGGGATTTTGAAAAGAAAAAAGCAGTAAATAAAAAACAGGCACTGATGGAAGAAATACATGCAACCAGGGCTTCCCCTAAATCGAATGAAAAAGTAAACCAGCCAGTTTGGAAAGTATATATCCGTCTCGCTGCCGTTACAAATGAACCTTTGCGCTCAGAATTAATCCTTAATACAGAAAGCAGTGCCTTTACTGAGATAGCAGGTGATAATGAACTGCTACCTGTTAAAATTCGCTTTAAAAAGCGCAGGAATGAAGTAATTGAGGAGCTTAACACTTTACATCTATCCAGGACAACAAAAGCCAACGGGGACGTATCCCTGCTCTCTTGCGATGAACTATCAAAGGTATCTCTGCAATTACCCACTTCTGCTGTTCAAATGAAATTTGAAGATGCCTTATCAGTCAATAAAAAGGTAGAAACGGAAATAGCGACAATTTTTAGGCACAAAGAGCAGAAAGAAAAAGTAATTATCGACGGTATTGAAATTTCTATTGGTTCAAACAAAATCACCTCAGCTAAAGAAAAGATAAAAACAGAAAAACAAAGGAACAGCACACTACTTGTTGGCCAAAGTGAACATAAAGGCTTAAAAATTCCTATTGGCATTCCTCTCAGCAATCCAAATGAGTTCTATAAAGGATACGTATTCCAGGGGCAAATGGGGTGTGGAAAAGACACAGCTATTCAAAATTTTGTTACTGAAGGGTGCCTGAAGCAGAATATCTCTTTCGTTGTTATCGACCAGGTAAATAAAGAAGGAAGAGAAGGAATGGCAAATGGGATCCGTGATTCCCTTCCTCCAGATAAAATAGTGGATATTGATTTATCAAATGAGAAGTATTTACCGCCTTTAGATCTTACTGAGGTTATGGCCAAATTAGGAAGAAAGGGAGCTGACCGTTTTGCCAATGAATTGATTCAATTTCTTGATATCGATGATATGGGGCAAAGCAGAAAAGTTCTAAGGAACTTTGCCAAAGCATGCAACGGATCACTGTATCAGCTGCAGCAATTGCTGGAGGATGAGGCCTACAGGGTGAACCGTATTAATGAGCTGCGTGCAGAAGGAAATAATCGGCTTGCTGATGAGCTTGATAGGTATACCACGATTGTAGAGCAAGATGTTAAAACCAATGCCAAGGGCGAAATATCTGTTAAGGATAAAGTAGTTAGAGATGGCCAAAAAACACTGGATGGAAAATCAGGTGCTATTCTGAATCGACTTGACGCCTTTCTGGGAGACGATACCCTTTATAATATTTTCGCTCAGCCTCCAAAGGAGGAAATGAATTTTGAGAAATGGATGAGAGAAGGTAAAACCATTATTATTCGAGTACCTGATCGAGTTTTATCCCAGCTTGCTGTTAAAACTTTAGTTCACTGGATTACTTTAAAGGTACTGATGACAAGACTATTAATGGACAATGAAAGCCAATCAAACGGAGCCTTTATTATCTTTAATGAGCCACAGACCTATTTAAAAGAAAACTCAGGTTTAGCCGATCTAATGGCGAGAATAGCAGTTCAGGGAAGAAAGGAAAGATTAGGCTCTATATTCGCGTGCCACCACATAGGGCAAATTAAAGAAATTTCAGAGGATTTAATAAGCGGAGGGGTTCATTGGTTCCTATTTAAAAATGATAACAAGAAAACGTTTGAAGCTCTTGAAACGGAGTTAAAGCCAAACTTTGATGTGGAAGCGGCCATGCGGACAGAAAAGCATCACGCTATTTGCATCTGGAACTTCGGCGGGGATCGTAAGCCTGCATTTCTTGTGAGAATGCTGAAGCCGAGTTACAAGAGGTACCAGGCATATGACAATTCGTTTTTAACCAAACGTCACTCCCAGCTTTTTGGCAGATCGATTGAAAAAATTGAAGAGATCATTTATGAAAGTGCAGGTGGATAAAATAACTGCGCTTTTTTCTTTTTCTTGGGGGTGGACCTGCAACATTTGGGAATGGCCAGCATATGCTTAATGCATAGTGCGAGCGTGCAAGAAGCTTTCTTGGAATTTTTATGCCCTCTTCCCATCGGATAGAGGGCTTTATTTTGAACGGTAGTTCCTAACCAAATCGCCTCTGGTTAACTCCTGAAATGGATCCAATCATATTGCCGAAATTGCTCTCATAGAATGAATGGGAAACATTTACTTCTGGGGAGTGAACAACATGAGTGATTATAAAACAGGGAATTCTGGTTCATTGTACGATTATGATGGACGTAACTCTTACGAATGTTCAGACTGCCGGCAAAAATTAAGTGATAATGAAACTTACGAGGCTTATGGGAAGATTTATTGTGGATCATGTTATCAAAACCAGTAACAATAGGTAAAAATAAGTAAAAACACGGCACGTTTCTGATGCCGTGTTATTTTTTTTTGATTAGGGGTTATCCATTATATTTATTGAAATGATGATGGTTTTATTGGTGATTTCGGTGCTTTTGATCATCACCATTCCGAATGTAACGAAACACAATTCTAAAATAAACAGCAAGGGATGCGATGCGTTTGTTAAAATGGTGCAGGCCCAGGTTCAGGCATATGAAATTGACCATAAAGAGCTTCCTTCGGATATACAGGATTTAGTGGATGCTGAATACCTCAATGCTGAAACCACTTCTTGTCCAAATGGAGATGCCATTAAGATTTCTGCAGAGGGGAAGGTTGAATCTGCAGGATCATGATAAAAAACAAAGAAGGCTTTACATTTATAGAGACTCTATTCATTTTCAGTATTTTCCTTATTATTGCCACGATTACAGCTGTCCTTCTAAAACCGCAATTCCTCTATCTTGAAAAGATGATGTTCTTTTCCCAATTTAAGTCTGACCTGCTTTATGCCCAAAACTATGCCATAACACATCAGACAGATGTAGCTATTCAAATTGTTCCCGAGGAGAACCGGTATTTTGCTCAGGTAAAGCTTGTTGCTGATCCTATCATCAGCAGAGAATATCCGGGAATCATTGAGATTAAGGAGGGTACCATGCCATTGTTTTTTCTATATGGGCCAGGCGGTATTACAAATAAATTCGGTACCTTCTATGTCAAAGCAGACAATGAACAATACAAAATTACCTTTTTAATCGGAAGAGGGAGATTTTATGTGGAGAAGGAATGAAGGCTTCTTTTTGGCAGAGCTCTTGCTGTCTTTATCAGGAATGCTGCTTGCAGCGGGCATAATGTTTCCTCTTGTCATTAAAGCTATTGAACATTCTGAAGAGGTAAAACAGGATTACGACAGCACACAGCTGCTTTATGAGAGTCTTCAGCAGGCAGCCTGGGAAGGGAGTTTTCCTGAGGGGAAGATTATAAAAAAAAATCAAACCGTCTATGAAATATTCCCTAAAGAAAACCCAGGATTGAGGGAGGTTTGTATAAAATATGAAAATATACGTGATAGACCGAAAGAAAAGTGTGAAGTACTTCAATAATAATGGATTTACCATGCTTGAAATGCTGTTTGCATTTTCAATATTCTTAATGATCGTTACCTTTTTGCCGGTCAGCTTTAATTTCCTCTTTCAGGACTGGAAAATGGAAGCAAGGACACAAAGACTTGAATGGCATGTATTTATCAATCAGCTCAAAAAAGAGATCAGACTTGCTGATTCTGCAGATATTTCACCTGTTTCCATTGTATTAACGATAGACGGGAAAAGCGTGATTTATGAAAAATATGGTTCCAATTTGAGGAGACGAGTGGATATGAAAGGCCATGAAATTGTCCTGCAGAAACTTGATAGAATAACATTCAGTTCCATTAATGGCGGAATTGTAATAAATGTATCGGATAGTTTTGATCAGGAGCATTCGGCCTGTCTTTATTACCTGAGGAATATGGAGGATATTGATGTACCATAATCAGGAGGGATTTTCTTACCCTCTTACTTTAACAATCATTCTGGCTGCACTCTTTCTACTTACGATTCAATTAGATCAGTTTATTTCTGAGAAAAGGATAGTGAATCAGGCTGAAACCGTCATGATGCAGGAGTATTACTTATTGTGTTCCTTAAAAAAAACTGAAAAAATGCTTAGCGAAAATATAGACCAGGATAAGTCAGGAATTTTTTCGTTTAGAAATGGATCTGTTTCATATGAAATCTCACCAGTGGCAACAAGCATAATTCAAATTACCCTCAAAACCAAAATTGGCTCTGATAAGGAAATTTCCGGATATGCTTATTATGACAAAGATCTGCAAAAAATGATAAAATGGATTGAAAAAAACTGAGTGGGGATAAAGATGAAGCCAATTTACTTAATCGGATTCATGGGTGCCGGCAAAACAACAATTGGAAAAGAGCTTGCATCCTGCTTAAATCAGGAAGTAATCGATACAGATGAAGAAATAGTTAAGCGGGAGAAGAAAAATATTAATGATATTTTTGAAGAGCATGGAGAAGGATACTTCAGAAATCTTGAAACGCTTATATTAAATGAATTTGATAATAGAGCAGGAATTGTTACTACTGGCGGGGGAATTGTGGTGAAGCCTGAAAACAGAAAAATGCTGAATGAAAAAGGAATCGTTTTCTTCCTTTATGCATCGCCGGATGAAATATTTAAACGGATTGAAAATGATCATTCCAGACCGCTGCTGAAAGGCGATAAAAAAAAGCTGATACAGGAACTTTATGAAAAAAGGATGCCGCTTTATAAAGAAACCGCCCATGTGGTCATTGATACCACTAATAAAGATAAAGCAGAAATAATTCAAGAAATAATAGATGGTTTAGGTTGAAAAATCGTTGGACATACTTGTAAATGATAAATAGCAAGCTGTAATTGCAATGTGAAGAAAAAGGCAGGTATGATAAATGAAATCCAACGATTATGTAAAGTATCTAACACAGACAGTAGTAAAATATATAGATCAGCCCAAAGATGAAAGAAAACGGCATAGAACACAGAAAAAGGACATGAAGGAGCCGTTTTTATTCAGGTGGTTTGGCATGTTTTCATATCTTTTCTATTTGGGCATGAGAAGAAAAAAGCATAAATAGACTTCATGCAAAAAACCGGCAATGTCTGCCGGTTTTTTGTGTGATATCATACTGCGCTGTCTGTCAGATAAAAGAGGCCTCCATTTATTATAGAGATATTAATCTTTGGCTCATATTGCTCTTGAAGGGCTGCTTTCTCGTTTTCATAGCTTTCTCCCTTTTCTTCTGCATCTTCATAAAAATGTTCAAGAAGGTTGAGATCTTTTTGCCAGCGCTTACGGGCTTCATCAGCCCATACATGTTCTTCTTGCTCAATTTCGGACTTTATGAAATTAGCTACCCTGAATACACCGCTCCCCGGCATAATGAGCGGAGACAGAGTGAAAGAGTAGTCGGGAATCTTTGGTGTAAGGCTCATGCCAAGCAACCTGTCATGAAAGCTTTCGACCATTTGCCCATTTATTAATTGGAGGCCGATGGATTTAAAGACATCTCTTTTTCGGTCGCATTGATAAGATACGCGGACGTTCATTCCCAGCCATGGCCTTAATGGAACCTGCATTTCTGGTGCCTGCCGGTGGTTTTCATATAATCGTATATAGCCTGCCAGGTTACGGGCTGAATCAAAGATCTGGTGAAGTCTGGGAGAGCCAAAATGAACGACTTCCCCCTTAATATGCGCAGGGGCGAGCTGCTGGTTGGTAATAAGTGTAAGCTGCATGGGGTTAGGAACTCCGCCTGTTTTTTCGAGATAATGCCAATAAAAGGGGCGATTCATTAATTCCTTATCCAAATCAATCGTCAGTTGTACGGTTATATACCCCGGACCTTTAGCAATTATTTCGCATCCATTTGCGTGAAAATACCTTTCAAGGAATTTATGAATTTCCTGTTGCTGCATTCAGTCCACCTTCTTTCATATCCTCAGCAAATTGAATCATGCTCGTCAGATTCTCCATTTTGATTCGCATTTCACCTTCTGAAGCTGATCTTCCGAAAATATCAACAAGGTGATCGTCAATACTTCCAAATTCTAGTTTTGTTAAAATATCATCCAGATCACCTATGACCTTTTCAAAAAGATGTATTTTCTCGTATAAAAGCTTCATTACATGTTCTTCGACTGTATCTTTCGTGGCAAAATTATAAATCATGACATCCTTTTCCTGGCCAAGACGATGGATACGTCCTATCCTTTGTTCAAGACGCATTGGATTCCATGGTAGATCGAAATTAATGATATGATTGCAGAACTGCAGGTTTATCCCTTCTCCTCCTGCTTCTGTTGCAATCAGGACTTGAGCATTCTTTTGGAAAAGCTCCCTCATCCAGTCCTTTTTGCCCCTTTTAAATCCACCCCTGAAGGGCACAGATGTAATACCATATTGTTTTAAAAACCACTGAAGATACATTTGTGTTGCTCTGTATTCAGTAAAGATTATGACCTTGTCATTTATAGTCTGTATTAATTCCAGCGCTTTTTGAGCTTTGGAATTTTGCTGGACAGCTTCAACTTTTTTAACAAGGTACTGTATTTGTTCCTGAAAAGCTATTGAGGGCTGATCCTGTCTTTTTAGCATATTCTGAAGAGTAAAATAGACAGCTTCCCTGCTGCTGCACGCCTCTCTTTGCAGGGTCATCACTGAAAATTGGCTCGAACTGATCCAGTCACCTTCCCCCCGCATCTCTGTTACAGCGCTATAAAGCTCGCGCTCAGCCTCTGAAAATTCAATCGGTATTGTTTCCACATGTCTTTTGGTCCATTCAATTCCTGTATCTGCCCTGCGGTTGCGGATCATGACTTTGTTTACGAGTTCTTTTAGATGTGCATCATCATTTAAAGAACGCGAGTCTTTTTTGTAATTCTCATAAAAGGCTGATTCATTGCCCAGATGGCCAGGTTTGAGCAAAGACACAAGGTTAAATATCTCACTGATGCGATTCTGAATGGGTGTAGCAGTTAAAAGAAGGCAAAACTTCTTTTTAAGGTTTTGTACAAACTCATAGTTTTTGGTTTTATTATTTTTAAGCTTGTGAGCTTCGTCTATAATGATCAGATCATAATCCAGGCTGTAAATGATGTCCCGATGGGGATTGCGTTTGGCTGTATCAATGGATGATACCACTACATCGCATTGTTCCCATACATAGCTTTTTCGCTGTGCCACAGCCGGAATGAAAAATTTGCTGTTGAGCTCCATGGCCCACTGTGAAACGAGGGAAGCAGGAACGAGTATAAGGACTTTTTTTACGAGTCCCCTGATCATATATTCCTTTAATATCAGACCAGCTTCAATCGTTTTGCCGAGACCGACCTCATCAGCAAGGATCGCTTTGCCGTTCATGCTTTCTACAACCTGCTTGGCTACCTCCAGCTGATGGGGGAGGGGAGTAAGGTTCGGCAGATGCTTTGGAGCCTGAAGGCCTTCAAAATCAGGAATAGTCGTGTGGTTTTCAACCTCTACAGCCAGTTTATATAGCTCCCAGTTTCCCCATGGGCCGTCGTCATCAATTCTTTTTAAGAATTCATCCTGCCAGGCAGAATCAAAGCCAATTTGCACTGTCATAAAAACAGCTCCTTTTATCTATATAAAGATATTGCCCAAACCTTGTTAAGGTGGTACGATGTTAATAGCTTTGAAAGTTTAGAAAGTTAACACATTACATTTAGTTAACCGAAATAATGGATTCTTTATTTTTTCTGTTTGGTATAAGTATGACCAACTTGGAAAATTTTATAAATGCGAATGACAACAAGGGGAGAGACTACATTTGTAGCGCCGAAGGAGCAAGCATAATCTGTGAATCTCTCAGGCAAAAGAACTCTTGTTTGACGCAGCTCTGGAGAGTGCTTTTTAATAAGCCACCCAAGGGGAAAGCCGGTTTCGGTAAACTTTCAGGTGCAAGGACAGAGATCTTCTCATAATTGAGGGGATACTCTGTCCTTTTTTATGTTCCTACAACTAACTTCAAAAGATATAAGGGGGACGAGTAAATGTCACAGTTAAAACGCACGCCTTTATTCGAGGTGTACAAAGATTACGGAGCAAAAACCATCGACTTCGGAGGCTGGGACCTTCCTGTTCAATTTTCAAGCATTAAAGAAGAACATGAAGCAGTCCGTACAAAAGCCGGCCTTTTTGATGTATCCCATATGGGTGAAATCGAAGTGAAGGGGACGGACAGCCTTAAATACCTTCAAAAAATGATGACGAACGATATTTCCAAATTAAAGAACTCAGGTGCTCAATATACAGCCATGTGTTATGAGAATGGCGGAACTGTTGATGATTTACTTGTCTATAAAATAGAGGATGACCACTATTTGCTGGTTGTAAATGCCTCCAATATTGAAAAGGACTTCAACTGGCTTCAGGACCATGCTGAAGGGAATGTGGAATTGAAAAACCTTTCTGAAGATATGGCACAGCTGGCGATTCAGGGGCCGCTTGCAGAAAAAGTGCTCCAAAAGCTTGCTGGCACGAACCTGGCAGATATCGGATTTTTCAAATTCCAGCAGGATGTCGATCTGAATGGCAAGAAAGCGCTGGTCTCCAGAACAGGATATACAGTAGAAGACGGATTTGAAGTTTACTGTGATGCCAAAGATGCAGCCGCATTATGGAATGAAATCCTTGAAGCAGGCAAAGAAGAAGGCGTGCTCCCATGCGGCCTTGGTGCAAGGGATACCCTTCGCTTTGAAGCTAATCTGGCACTCTATGGCCAGGAACTCTCACCTGATATCACACCGCTTGAGGCAGGAATCGGCTTTGCTGTAAAAGTCAATAAAGAAGCTGAATTTATCGGCAAAGAAGTGCTTAAGAATCAAAAAGAAAATGGGGTTCCGCGCAAGCTGGCTGGAATTGAAATGATTGACCGCGGCATTCCGCGCCATGGCTATCCAGTATATAAAGGGGAAGAACTGATCGGGGAAGTGACAACAGGCACCCAATCTCCGACATTAAAAAAGAACATTGGCCTTGTTCTTATCAAGAAAGAGCATGCGGAGCCGGAAACTGAATTAGAAGTGGAAATTCGCGGCAAACGACTGAAGGCTAAGATTGCAGCAACACCTTTTTATAAAAGAGAAAAGAACTAACCGGGGGGAGAAAATGATGAAACATCGCTATTTACCGATGACAGAGTCTGACCAGAAAGCAATGCTTGAAAAAATCGGCGTCAGTTCTGTGGAAGAACTATTCAGTGATATTCCCGAAAGTGTAAGATTTAAGGGCGAATATAAAATCAAGCCGGCTAAATCAGAGACAGCCTTACTGAAAGAGCTTACTAAAATGGCTCAGAAAAATGCTGATCTTCGCACAAATACATCTTTCCTTGGTGCGGGTGTTTATGATCATTACATGCCAATCATTGTTGATCATGTTTTATCCCGTTCAGAGTTTTATACTGCCTATACTCCTTATCAGCCAGAGATTTCCCAGGGTGAGCTCCAGGCAATCTTTGAATTCCAGACAATGATCTGTGAGTTAACAGGAATGGATGTTGCCAACTCATCCATGTATGATGGCGGAACAGCGCTTGCCGAAGCAGCCATGCTAAGCGCAGGCAGCACACGCCGCAAAAAGATACTTATCTCAAGCGCAGTTCATCCTGAATCTAAAGAAGTAGTTAAGACATATGCAAAGGGCCAGTATATTGAAGTGATTGAAATCCCTCATAAAGACGGGATCACAGATCTGGAAGCTTTAAATGGAATGATTGGCGATGACATAGCAGCTGTCATTGTACAATATCCTAACTTTTTTGGCAGAGTTGAGCCTTTAAAAGAGCTTGAGGAAATTATTCATGCCCATAAATCCATGTTTGTTGTTTCAAGCAACCCGCTTGCTCTTGGCACACTGACACCTCCGGGTAAATTCGGGGCAGACATTGTAGCAGGAGATGCCCAGGTTTTCGGAATTCCTACAGCTTTCGGAGGCCCGCATTGCGGATATTTTGCCGTAACATCCAAGCTAATGAGAAAAGTGCCGGGACGTCTTGTCGGACAAACGGTAGACGATCAGGGACGCCGCGGCTTCGTGCTTACTCTTCAGGCACGTGAACAGCATATCCGCCGCGATAAGGCAACTTCCAATATTTGTTCCAATCAGGCTCTAAACGCACTAGCGGCATCTGTAGCGATGACTGCTCTTGGCAAGAAGGGCGTAAGGGATATGGCCGCTGCCAACATGCAAAAAGCCCATTATGCAAAACAGCAATTCAAGGCTGCAGGCTTTGAAGTTCCATTTGAAGGCCCTTCATTTAATGAATTTGTCATCAAGCTGAATAAGCCTGTTAAAGAAGTAAATCAAAAGCTTCTTGAAAAGGATATTATTGGAGGCTACGATTTGGGCAGAGATTATGCTGGCCTTAAAAATCATATGCTTGTTGCTGTAACGGAATTGAGAACGAAGGAAGAAATCGATGCATTCGTTAAAGAAATGGGGGATTACCATGCATAAGGAAGATCAGCCACTCATCTTTGAATTAAGCACAGAAGGCCGTATCGGCTACAGCTTGCCTGAAATGGATATTCCGGAAATTGACCTGGTCGAGCTTCTTCCTGAAGGCTACCTGCGAGAGGAAGAGCCAGAGCTGCCGGAAGTGTCCGAACTTGATATCATGCGTCATTATACTGCACTTTCTAAACGCAATCATGGCGTTGATTCAGGGTTTTATCCACTGGGGTCCTGCACAATGAAATACAACCCTAAAATCAATGAGAATGTAGCGCGTTTTAATGGTTTTGCCCACTTGCACCCGCTGCAGGATGAAAGCTCTGTTCAAGGTGCCCTGGAACTGATGTATGATCTGCAGGAGCATCTGATTGAAATTACGGGAATGGATGAAGTGACGCTTCAGCCAGCTGCAGGAGCACATGGAGAATGGACTGGATTAATGATGATCAGTGCTTATCATGAAGAGAATGGCGATACAAAGCGTACTAAAGTAGTGGTTCCTGACTCTGCACACGGAACAAATCCTGCATCCGCGACAGTCGCAGGCTTTGAAACAGTAACTGTTAAATCGGATGAAAATGGATTAGTGGATTTAGAGGACTTAAGAAGAGTGGTTGGCGAGGATACTGCTGCCCTTATGCTGACTAACCCGAATACTTTAGGCTTGTTTGAAGAAAACATTCTTGAAATGGCTGAGATTGTTCACGGCGCCGGCGGGAAGCTATACTATGATGGAGCTAACCTGAATGCAGTACTTTCAAAAGCACGCCCTGGAGATATGGGATTTGACGTTGTTCACCTTAATCTTCATAAAACCTTTACAGGACCGCATGGCGGCGGAGGACCGGGATCAGGCCCAGTCGGCGTAAAAGCGGATCTGATTCCTTTCCTTCCGAAGCCTGTATTGGTTAAGAATGGTGACCAATATGAATTTGATTATGACCGCCCGCAATCAATCGGACGTGTAAAGCCATATTACGGAAACTTCGGAATCAATGTCCGGGCTTATACTTATATCCGTACAATGGGGCCGGATGGACTGAAGGCTGTTACGGAAAATGCGGTACTAAATGCAAACTATATGATGAGAAGGCTTGAGCCATTCTTTGACCTGCCATTTGACAGACATTGCAAGCATGAATTTGTTTTAAGCGGAAAGCGCCAGAAGAAGCTTGGCGTACGTACTTTGGATATTGCCAAGCGACTTCTTGACTTTGGCTACCATCCGCCAACCATCTACTTCCCGCTTAACGTGGAAGAGTGCATTATGATTGAGCCGACAGAAACAGAATCAAAAGAAACGCTCGACGCTTTTGTCGACGCCATGATTCAAATAGCTAAAGAAGCTGAGGAAAACCCTGAGATTGTTCAGGAAGCCCCTCACACAACTGTAATTGGCCGTCTGGATGAAACAATGGCTGCAAGAAAGCCGGTTCTTCGCTATCAAAAGCAATAAACGGAAAAGGGTGTCCTTTAGAGGGCACTCTTTTTTTTTTTGGCTTGTAGACTAATTGTGAACTCTGGGAAGGAATAGGGGAATTCGGGAATAATGCACCGATTGCGGGGAAAAGATCCGAAAACAAGGGAAAGAGTATCGGGCTAAAAGAGAAAACAACAGCGGTGGTGAGGAGTGGATTATGATTGAACTTAGCTGAGGGGTCCCCAATCAAGAGACCCCGTTAAGATAACGGGGTCTTTTCAAATATTGCTATTTTTTCGCTTTCACTTTTCCTGTCCATTTTTTAAATCCGCCCTGCAGGTGTGAAAGGTCTTTGTAGCCTTTACGATGCAAAAACTGGGCAGCTCTCGCACTTCTCATGCCGCTTTGGCAATATAAGTAGACTGGCTTGTCCGGACGCAATTCTTTCATGCGCATTTTCATTTGTGAAAGCGGTATATTGCGGGCACCTAAAATATGGCCGTTTTCAAATTCATTTGGTTCACGTACATCGATTAATTGGGCTTTTCTGTAGCCTTCTCTGAACTGGTCTTCCGTAAGCGTTTTAACAATTCGGCGCTGATAAAACCAGGTTATCACGGAATAGGTAATGATTGCACCCAAAATGATAAGAATGAAATAAAGTGTTTCCAATATGTCTTTCTCCTTTCACACATAGGTAAGCCAACTAATATTATATAAGCCTTTCCTAATAGGAGTAAAGGAAATCTGTTAAATTTGTTATGGAAATTCAACTTGCTTTAAATTTCTCTGGAACTTTGGTAGACTATTAACCGCATGTGACTAGTTAAAGAATCTGAAAATGAGGGCTACATATGACTAAAGAAGTTTGGCGATTTATCGATTCAGGAGAGGGGTCACCTTCTTTTAATATGGCTTTGGATGAGGCATTGCTTGACTGGAACAGTGAGGGCAAAATGCCACCTGTAATCCGTTTTTACGGATGGAATCCGGCCACTCTTTCAATCGGTTATTTCCAAAAGGTTGAAAAAGAAATAGATATGGAAGCTGTTAAGCAGCATGGATTGGGATTTGTCCGCAGGCCTACAGGCGGAAGAGGTGTGCTTCATGAACATGAACTCACTTACAGTGTGATCGTTCCTGAAGCCCACCCCGAAATGCCGAATACAGTTACAGAAGCGTACAGAGTCATTTCTGAAGGGATCTTAGAAGGTTTTCACGGACTTGGGATGGAAGCTTATTTCGCAGTCCCAAAGACAGCTGAAGAAAGGGACTCTCTGAAAAATCCAAGATCTGCTGTTTGTTTTGATGCCCCCAGCTGGTATGAACTTGTAGTAGAAGGCCGTAAAGTGGCGGGAAGTGCACAAACAAGGCAAAAAGGGGTAATCCTTCAGCATGGTTCCATCCTACTTGATTTGGATGAAGACAAGCTGTTCAGCCTGTTCAAGTATCCGAATGACAGAGTCAAAGAAAGAATGCAAAGAGCTTTTAAAAATAAAGCTGTTGCCATTAATGAGCTGACAACTGAAAAAATCACCCTGGATCAAGCAAAAACAGCTTTCAAAAAGGGATTTGAAGAAGGCTTGAATATTGAACTTGAACCTTATAAGCTTACAGATGAAGAAATGGCATATGTACAAAAAATCGCAAAAGAGCGATATGAAAGTGATGACTGGAACTATAAGAGATAAAAGCGGCAAAGTCGCTTTTTCTCTTTTTTTAATGAATAATTTTCCAATTGCTGCCCTGTAAAAGTGCAAGCTTCAAAATATGTTAAAATTTATCGTTAATTGTCGGAAATCGGCTATTAACTCTGTTTTTCTTTAAATTTTAGTATATTTTAAGTTTGACAAAATCACATTTAGCTGAACCTGACACAATATGTAGTGGTGTCGAAAATATTTAGGACACTATATATTGATTTTGAGGTTTGAGGTATGGTAACTTTAGGGTACTCTTTTAAAACAGATAGATATACTCTATCTGCCCATATGGTTTACACATTAATTGATAATTGAATTTAGAAGGAGTTGTAACAATGTCTGTTGCTCTAGGACAAAAAATGAAATTGAACATTGATCGTTTAAACAAGGACATCCGTCTTTTTCCTCAGGTTCATCCTGTAACCCCAGATATGAAAATGACCCACAAAGGTGTTTCCCGCTTAGTTATGCTTGACCGCTACACTTTCAAAGACACCGAAAAAGTAACACTCACAAATGGTGACTTCGTTGTTCTCACCATCAAAGAGGATCCTAAATTTCCTGCACGGGGCCTGGGCTTTATCCAGGATATCGATTGGGAAAACAAGACAGCCAAAGTTTTAGTAGAGGAAGATTACAGAGGCGTGCTGGATGATCCGGAAGAATCTAGAACAGGCATTATTACAAAGCCTCTTGATGTAATCGAGAAGCCCCTTGAAATCTTCTATGAGCAAATCGCCAAGCGTAACGCAACAGGTCTGGCATCTGTTGAGAAAACCGAAGAAAAGAAAAAAGAATGGTTTGAAAAATTCTATCAGGAATTGAAAAACTTGAATTTCATTCCGGCTGGCCGCGTATTGTATGGAGCGGGTGCCGACACAGATGTTACGTATTTCAACTGCTACGTAATGCCATTCGTACAGGACTCCCGTGAAGGAATTTCCGAACACCGCAAGCAGGTAATGGAAATCATGAGCCGAGGAGGAGGAGTTGGGACAAATGGCTCAACTCTAAGACCGCGCAACACTTTGGCTAAAGGAGTAAACGGCAAGTCATCTGGTTCCGTATCCTGGCTTGATGATATTGCGAAGCTTACACACCTTGTGGAGCAGGGAGGTTCCCGCAGGGGCGCTCAGATGATTATGCTGGCGGACTGGCATCCGGACATTATCGAATTCATCATTTCGAAAATGCAGAACCCAAGAATTTTACGATTCCTTCTTGAAACTACTAATGATGAAACAATAAAAAAATATGCTAAAGAAAAATTAAAATTCACTCCATTTACCGAACAGGAAATGGCCATGTACCAGGGTATTATTAATTACAAGAGCATTCCCGGCTACGGCGGATTCAGTGATAAAATCATAAAGGATGCTGAAGAAAAACTGGAAACTGGCGGTACTTACAGTGTTCATAATTCTGAATTCCTTACTGGGGCAAATATTTCAGTCTGCCTGACAAAAGAATTTATGGATGCAGTTGAAAATGATGCGGAATATGAGCTTCGCTTCCCAGATGTTGAATCATATGATGCTGACACCATGAAAACCTACAACGAAGAATGGCATAAAGTCGGTGACGTCAGAGAATGGGGAAACCTTGGCTATAAAGTCCGTGTTCACCGCAAAATCAAAGCTAAAGAACTTTGGAATCTGATTAATATCTGTGCAACATACTCAGCAGAGCCAGGTATTTTCTTTATTGATAATGCCAACGACATGACCAATGCACAGGCTTACGGACAAAGGGTTGTAGCAACAAACCCATGCGGCGAACAGCCTCTCGCGCCATATTCTGTCTGCAACCTTGCAGCAGTGAACCTTGCAGAAATGGCAGATAAGGAAAATAAGACCGTTAACTTTGAAAAGCTGAAGCGTACTGTTGAAGTAGGAGTACGTATGCAGGACAACGTAATAGATGCTACACCATACTTCCTTGAAGAAAATAAAAAGCAGGCATTAGGCGAGCGGCGTGTTGGTCTTGGCGTTATGGGGCTTCATGATTTGCTGATCTATTGCGAAACAGAATATGGTTCTGAAGAAGGCAATGTGCTGATTGATAAAGTTTTCGAAACCATCGCAGCAACAGCTTACAAAGCGTCTGTTGAGCTTGCGAAGGAAAAAGGAAGCTTCCCATTTTTAACAGGTGACAATCCTGAGGAAACGAATCGTCTTCGCAAAGCTTTTACAGAAACAGGCTTTATGCAGAAAATGCCAGAGGATATCCGTGGATCCATCTTAGAAAGCGGAATCCGTAATTCACATCTACTGACTGTTGCTCCTACCGGATCCACAGGTACCATGGTTGGAGTATCTACAGGTCTTGAACCGTATTTTTCCTTCTCCTACTTTAGAAGCGGACGCTTAGGCAAGTTCATTGAAGTGAAGGCAGATATTGTTCAGGAATATTTGGACCGCAATCCGGATGCAGATCCTAATAATCTGCCTGAATGGTTTGTGGCGGCGATGGATCTTGCTCCGGAAGCACACGCAGATGTTCAATGTGTGATTCAGCGCTGGATCGACAGCTCGATCAGTAAAACAGTAAACGCACCGAAGGGCTATAGTGTTGAACAGGTTGAGAAGGTGTATGAGCGCTTATACCGCGGCGGCGCAAAGGGCGGCACAGTCTATGTAGACGGATCACGCGATTCTCAAGTATTGACGCTGAAGGCTGAAGAGAACAGCTTTGACGGTACAGATACAGTCAAAAAAGAAAAATCAAAGCAGCATGTAGTGCTGGTTGATACAATCAGCGACCTGCGTTCAACCGACGTAACAATCGGTTCGGAGGTCGGCAATACATGCCCTGTATGCCGTAAAGGAAAAGTCAAAGAAATCGGCGGCTGCAATACTTGCACTAACTGTAATGCACAGCTGAAATGCGGTTTATAAAAATAATTTAAAAGACCAAAGAAGATGGAAATAATTGTTCCATCTTCTTTTTTTGCTGTTGGATCATTTGGATCATACTACACTCATAGGGTTCAGCGGTGATTTTTTTGCTGGCTGGACAAATTGATAAAGTGAGGTATGCCTAATGAAGCCATTTATCCCTCAGCTGGTTTATATAGAACCTCAAGCTCTTGAATATCCCCTGGGAAGAGAGCTGAAGGAAAAATTTGAAAAACTGAATTTGGAAATTAGGGAAACAACATCACACAACCAGGTGAGAAATATTCCGGGTGATAACGAATTGCAGAAATACCGCAATGCGAAATCCACTTTGGTGGTAGGCATCAGACGGACTCTGAAATTTGATACATCCAAACCTTCGGCAGAATACGCCATTCCCCTTGCTACAGGCTGCATGGGCCACTGTCATTATTGCTATCTGCAAACTACACTTGGAAGCAAGCCATATATTCGCACGTATGTAAACCTTGAAGAAATCTTTGAGCAGGCCTCTAAATATATGGAAGAGAGAAAGCCGGAGCTTACGCGATTTGAAGCTGCATGTACTTCCGATATCGTAGGGATTGATCATTTGACCCATTCCCTGAAAAAAACAATTGAATTTATTGGCCAGACGGAGTATGGCCAGCTCCGGTTTGTCACCAAGTATCATCATGTCGATCATTTGCTTGATGCTAAACATAATGGGAAAACCCGATTTCGTTTTAGTGTTAATTCGCGGTTTGTAATAAAAAACTTTGAGCCTGGCACCTCCTCATTCGACGATCGGCTTGAAGCTGCCCGTAAAGTAGCCAATGCCGGCTACCCGCTTGGCTTTATCGTGGCGCCTATTTACATGCATGATGATTGGCGCGAAGGGTACCATGAACTTTTTCAAAGGTTAAGCAAATCACTCGAAGGCATTAATCTGGAAGGATTAACTTTCGAGTTAATCCAGCACAGATTTACAAAGCCGGCCAAAAAGGTAATTGAAAAACGCTACCCGAAAACAAAGCTGGAAATGGATGAAGAAAAACGCAAATATAAGTGGGGAAGATATGGAATAGGTAAATATGTGTATCCGACTGATGAAGCAAATGATCTGGAAAATACAATTAGGGGATATATTCACTCTTATTTTCCAGAAGCAGAAGTGCAATATTTTACCTAATTATGAAATTCTGCTTGTCAGCCGTACTATTTTAAAAAACTCCTGATTAAAGATGTATAAGTAAGTGTTCCTCTATGAGCAAGTACATCGACAGGAGTGGCTTTCATGTATATAGATGGTGTTTTTTCTGGAGGAGGCATCAAAGGTTTTGCCTTAATCGGCGCATATGAAGCAGTCCATAAAAGGGGATTTCGATTCAAACGGGTTGCTGGAACAAGTGCAGGATCCATTGTGGCTGCTTTAATTGCCGCCAATTATACAAGTGAGGAAATATATCAGCTCGTCGATGAATTTGAAGTCAAAAAGCTTCTTGATGAAAGAAAAACATTCATACCCTTTGCAGTCGGAAAATGGCTTAATCTGTATTGGCGTCTGGGATTATATAAAGGGTCGGAGCTGGAAAGCTGGATGGCTCAGAAGCTGGCTGACAGGGGGATTAGAACATTTTCAGATTTGCCGCCGCAATCGCTGAGGGTCATAGCGTCAGACCTTACAAACGGAAGGCTGGTTGTACTGCCTGATGATCTTGTGCATTATGGCATTGATCCAGCTTCATTTCCTGTAGCAAAAGCTATCAGGATGAGCTGCAGCCTCCCGTATTTTTTTGAGCCGGTCAAGCTGAATGGCTACAGCAGCACAAATGTTATCGTTGATGGAGGGGTACTAAGCAATTTTCCCATGTGGCTATTTGATAAGGAAAATGTGAAAAAGACAAGGCCAGTGCTCGGGATAAAGTTAAGCCATAATCTGAGCGAACGGCCGCCGAATAAAATCGACAACGCCATACAAATGTATGCGGCGCTTTTTGAAACGATGAAGGACGCGCATGATGCAAGGTACATTTCGAGAAAACATGCACAAAATATTATTTTCATTCCAACGGATGGCGTACTGACTGCGGAATTTAATATAACCGAGCAGAAGAAAAGAGACCTTCTGGAGCACGGCAGGCAATGCGCGGAGGACTTTTTTTCATCATGGAGCTATTAAGAAAAACAAGGAGCTTGATCCGGAAGTTTCCCCCAGAATTCAGAACTTACCTTATAAAAATAAAAAATCGAGCCCGAATTAAAGGGAGGCTCGATTTTTCTTTTTGCCTTTTTTGCCTTCTATGACTGTCAAGTGTGGAGAAGATTTTTTCTTAGACTTTTTAATCGAAGTAAGGGAACCTACAGAAGCCTTCCTTCCATTGGCTGAGCCCATTTCTTTATTATTGTTAAAGCGCCTTTTGGATTTTTTGGCTGCCTTTATAAAAGCTCGCTGCTCCCGCTTTGAGGGATTAGATCTGTTAAAGCGCTGAAAAAGAAAGTATACTACAGCACCAATGATGACAATGACAGCTATTCTCTGCAAAAAACCGGCAGGATTAGAGATCAGGCTGACGGCAACTCCGATGACAGCTAGCATAATGAGCCCGGAGACAATATAAAATGTAAATGGTTTTTTCAAGAAAGCCACCTCCCTAAAAGCATGATGAGCAATTTTATAAGCTTTTAAACTATATAAGCTAAAGTTTATCGAAATAATTAATGAAAGTTGTCTTCATATTTTTCTTTTCCTATTTCTTTACAATTTAAACAGCAGAATATTAACTTTTAAAAAGTATCAGGAATAGCTGCGTACTTACCAAAGAGTATCCCGCATGCTGCCTATACTTAAATTTATGCTATGAACACCAGTCCCGGAACACACATTGCCTCAAATAAGCAAAAATCAAAGGACTGTATCATTAATTATTTTATTCGACCTAAAATCTCATAAAACCTCTCTACAACAGGAAATTATATAAAAAATATGAATGATCTTTGCCGGAGGGTTATTCGAATCTGCATTTATTTTAAATCTGATGCAATGGAATAAATGTGAGTGGACATAATAGGAAAAGGAGGTGGCGCAAAGTGGCAGAAGAAAAGGAGCGCTTGGAACAGGATCAAAGGGAGAGGCCAATGTCTTTTATGGCAATGGTGGTCATTACCGGACTGGTTGGAGGCATTCTTTGGAGCGGCCTGGCCTATCTGGCTTACGTGTTTAATTTTACCGAAATTCGCCCTAATGTCATTCTCGAACCCTGGACGATTGGGGCCTGGAAAGAGGGCTGGCTGGGAACTCTGATCTCAATTTTCCTTATTGGCGCAATTTCAATTGTGGCGGCCTTAATTTATTATGCAGCGCTGCGGAAATTTCAAAGTATTTTCGTGGGAGCTGGCTATGGAGTTGCCCTTTTTTTACTGGTATTTTTTATACTCAACCCAATATTCCCTGGAATCAGCCCGTTTTGGGATCTAGGGCGGAATACAATTATCACATCGATCTGTTTTTATATATTATTTGGCGTATTCGTAGGGTATTCCATATCATATGAAGCTCATGAAATCCGAGGCAAGAATGAAGATGAAAAAAAGGCCCGGACAGATCCGGATTTAACTTGATGGATAAAGCATAATGGCGAATGTTAAATCTTTATGCAGTAATGATGAATTTTGCGAAAAGCGCTATACATCAGAACTGTATGAAATTTTGCTTTATGATAGAATGTTCTTAATGGGCATTCTTTTTCGATGCTGTCAGAGAGTAGACAAGAATAGAAAGAGAGGCCTGTCAGCAACTATGTAAGAGGGGGTTGAACATGGGGAAAATACTCCTGTTAAATGGGCCAAATTTAAACCTGCTCGGCAAAAGGGAACCAGGTGTTTATGGAAAAGAAACGCTTGATCAGCTGGAGCAGAATATGAAAGCATTGGGTGCTTCACATGAGACAGAAGTGACCTGTTTTCAGTCAAATCATGAAGGGGAACTCATTGACAAGCTTCACCTCGCCAATGAAGATGGCACACAGGGTATTATTTTCAATCCTGGCGCATTTACCCATTATAGTTACGCGATCAGGGATGCTGTTGCAGGAATCCAGGTTCCTTTGATCGAAGTACATATTTCAAATGTTCATGCCAGGGAAGAATTCAGGCATACTTCTGTCATTGCACCCGCTGCAATGGGCCAAATAGTCGGTCTGGGCTTTAAAGGGTATGAACTGGCTTTCCATGCATTAATGGATTTTCAAAAGGGGAGAGGATAATATGGAAAAAATACAAAAATTACGCACACGCTTTACTGAGTCTGGGATAGATGGAATGCTGATTACCAGCAGTTTCAACCGCCGTTATATGACTGGTTTTACCGGTTCAGCCGGCGTGGTATTAATCAGTGCGGATAAAGCACTCTTCATAACCGATTTCCGCTACACAGAACAGGCAGCTAAACAGTGTGAAGGGTATGAAATTGTGAAGCATACTGGTGCAATTACAGAAGAAGTTGCCAAACAGGCTGAACAGCTTGGGATCAAAAAGCTTGGCTTTGAAGAGAATCATTTGGCTTTCTCATCCTATAAAGCCTATGAAAAAGCTGTTAACTCTGAGCTTGTCCCAGTTTCTGACACAATTGAAAAGTTACGCTTGATAAAGACCGATTCAGAGATTAAGATAATAAAGGTGGCAGCTGACATTGCAGATGCTGCTTTTAAACATATTCTTGATGTCATTCGGCCAGGAATTACTGAATTGGAAGTTTCCAATGAATTAGAATTCTTTATGAGAAAAGCGGGTGCAGTTTCATCATCGTTTGATATTATCGTAGCATCCGGATACCGTTCTGCTCTTCCGCATGGAGTCGCCAGTGATAAAGTTATTGAAAAAGGCGATTTTGTCACACTGGACTTCGGCGCTTATTATAAGGGCTATGTTTCAGATATTACTCGTACGGTTGCTGTTGGAGAACCTGAAGATAAGCTGAAAGAAATCTATACAATTGTGCAGGAAGCTCAGGAGCGGGGGATGGAAGGCATCAAACCGGGAATGAGCGGCAAAGAAGCAGATGCCTTAACTCGTGATTATATTTCTGGTAAAGGCTATGGCGAATATTTTGGTCATTCTACCGGACATGGCATCGGGCTTGAAGTGCATGAAGGGCCTGCATTGTCATTTAAGTCTGATGTTATACTTGAACCTGGAATGGTTGTAACGGTGGAGCCGGGCATTTACATACCGGGCCTCGGCGGTGTCCGCATTGAGGATGATACAGTCATTACAAAGGATCACAATGAAACGCTTACTCACTCTACTAAAGAATTGATTATTCTTTAATTGTACACATTAGGAGGACAAACTCATGATTTCTGTAAACGATTTTCGTACGGGATTGACGATTGAAGTTGATAACGGCATTTGGCGTGTAATGGATTTCCAGCACGTTAAACCGGGAAAAGGAGCGGCATTTGTACGTTCCAAATTGCGCAACCTTCGCACAGGTGCTATTCAGGAAAAAACCTTTCGCGCAGGTGAAAAAGTAGGGAAAGCACAAATCGATAATCGTAAAATGCAATACCTTTATGCTAATGGAGATCAGCATGTTTTCATGGACAATGAGTCTTATGAGCAAATCGAGCTGCCTGCATCAGCAATTGAGTATGAATTAAAGTTTTTAAAAGAGAACATGGAAGTTGCTATTATGCTTTACCAGGGAGAGTCTCTCGGAATTGAGCTTCCTAACTCTGTTGAGCTTACAGTGACTGAAACAGAACCAGGCATTAAAGGGGATACTGCTTCCGGCGGAACGAAGCCTGCTACACTTGAAACAGGCCTGACTGTACAAGTTCCTTTCTTTGTTAATGAAGGAGATAAGCTGATTATCAATACAACTGATAGTTCATACGTGTCACGTGCATAATTTTAAAAAAATCCCGATTTCTCGGGATTTTTTTTTATCCTTTATATTTCCTGCCTTCAGCACCGGGGGATATGTCAGTATCATTGCGATTATTATAATCAGGGTCAGATGCAGGGGCATTTCTATTATCGCGTGTTCCGCCGAGATAAGCCCTGTCGCCTTTTTTCTGGTTTTTTAAAAATTCTCCTAAGTTCTCATTCATCCTCAAACCTCATTTCTCCGGGAAGTTACTATGTGACACATAATTAGTATTAGCTTTTTCCTCATGATTATAAGACGAAAATTTCTTAGCTATAATAGGTGAACTCTGCTGTGATTTGGCTTTCTATGTCTATGGTTCCAGGCTGGAT